>MHXP01000139.1:0-1375 GCA_001824485.1 Planctomycetes bacterium GWA2_39_15
GTAATCTGCATACGGTGCTGGATCTGCCCGGCGGCACATTCACCGGTGCGGGCGTCAAAACCGTGGTGCTCTTTTTTGAAAAAGGCGCGCCGACTCGAAAGGTCTGGTTTTATCAGATCAATCTGGACAGAAACCTCGGCAAGACCAACCCGCTGAACGAAAGTGATCTGGCGGAATTTGTGGAATTGCAGAAAACCAAGGCCGATTCGGAAAACTCCTGGTCGGTGAGTGTGGCCGATGTGGATAAAACCACATTCGACCTGTCGGTGAAGAATCCGCATAAAAAAGATGAAACGGTTTTGAGGAGCCCTGCGGCGATATTGGATGAGATGAAGGCGCTGGATAAAGAAAGCGCTGACATTCTGAAGGCAATTAGGGTGCTGGTATGATTAAGAATTTGGAAAGGCAGATCATTTGACTTCAAAGACACGAATATTCATTGAGAAGGCCGGTATCGGCACGCTGGACATGATCGCCCTGTGCGCTGAAGCCGGTTTTCCCACACCTGAGTTTCGGCAGGATGGCGGCCAGTTTGTGCAAACCCCGCGTCACGTTGCCAAACAAATTACACAGCCAGAGTCGTTGGATGCCCGTGTACTTGGTATGCTTAAACGACAGTCCCTTTCAAAGATAGAAATATCACAGAGGCTTGGGCAAAAAGAAATATCAGGCCAGCTCAACCAAGTCATTCGGCAATTACTTGCAGCACATCTCGTTGAATATACCATCACGGACAAACCCACAAGCAAACTCCAGAAATACCGACTTACCCCGAAAGGGCAGTCCTGGCTGGACGGATTACATCGCACAGACAAAGGGCGGGGACAATGAAGAAGAATTGGGAAGTGAAGAAGTTGGGAGAGGGGGAAGAATAATTATATGAAAATAGCTCGCATTAAAGAAATTAAAAACATAGGCACATTTGCAAACTTCACAAATGGGGGTTCCTTGGGGTTTGAAAAACTCACTTTTATTTATGGGTTCAATACTTTTGGGAAAACGACCTTGACAGATATTTTTCAGTCTTTCAAAGAAAAAAATCTTCAAATTATTCAAGCAAGGAAAACAATTCCAGCACAATTAGGACAACAAAAAGTTATCTTTTCAATTAAAGATCAGACAGAAAGTGATATAAAATTTGAAAATAATAATTGGACTCAAAACGAGGTATCAAAATATTTAGAGGTTTTCGGCACTGATTTTATTCATAAAAATTTGTTTACTGGCTTGGCTATTGAAAGAGAAAACAGAGAAAACTTAACTCAGTTTATTCTTGGAGAACAAGGGGTAAAACTTGCAGAAGAAATTGCGACTAAGAAAAAAGAATTGGGAGTCAAGAGGAGGGATTTGAAGACAAAAGTACCAAATTTTGTGA
>MHXP01000139.1:1414-4319 GCA_001824485.1 Planctomycetes bacterium GWA2_39_15
CCTCTATTGAAGGATTAGAAAAAGATAAAATTGAAAATGTTTTGTCTCAAAAGAAAATAGAACTACAAAAGGAACAGGAACGACTCAAAGAACCACAAAAGATATTGAAACTACAAGAACCAAGCAAATTTGAATTGCCGACTTTTACTATTATTGAATTACTTGAAGTAATAAATACTTTATTGCAAGAAGATTACTCAAATATTAAAGAGGTTATATTAACAAAGCTTAATAAGCATCTATCTGATAACTTTTCTGTTCAAGATAATGCAGAAAACTGGATAAAAGCAGGCTTACATTATTGCAAAGATAAAGCAAATGGTGATTGTCCGTTTTGTGGTCAATCTCTTCATAATGCACAAGACTTGATAAATATTTATGATTCATATTTTGATCAGGCTTACAATGATTTTATAAATAGAATTGAAAAAGAATTAGAAAATAAAAACAGAGAAATAGAAAATGTTACCTTCGCTCAAAAAACAATTTTACAAACCGCTCTAACAGGAGTCAGTAAATACAAAGAACTGATAAGCGACGAAGTTTTTCAAGCCAAATTAGCTGGATTACAAACAAATATAGACTCATTACAGGAAGAAGATTTAAATACTGCAAAAAATGAAATACTAAAAGCTGTAAAATCAAGCCGTGATCTAAAAAGCAAGTATCCATATAAAAAAGTAGATATTATTGATTTTCCACATTTTGAAACAACTTTACTTGTATATAATCAATCACTTGTAACCGCAAAAGAAATAATTGATGAACTTTTGAAAAGAATTAAAACCTTTAAAAAGCAATATGAAAATACTGCAATGATTCAACAAAGTGTCAATTCCTTAAAAAATAAAATTGGGGAATTGGAATATAAAAAGGCAAGGATTGATCAAAATCAAGATTGTGTAAATTATAAAAAACTACAACAAGAAATTGCTACTTTAGAGGCGAATATTGTTACGCTAGAAACTCAATTGAAAGGTGACCAATCTCAATATTTGACGAATTATTTCACTCAAATAAATGATTTATTTAAAAAGCTTGGAAGTAAAAATTTTACCCTTGAAAAAGAAACTAATAATCAAGGACATTTGCCAGTATATTCATTAAAAGTAAAATTTCATAGCGTAGAAATACATAACGATCAATTAAAATCTGTACTTAGCGAATCAGATAGAAGAGCTTTATCGTTGGCTATATTTTGGGCAAAAATAAATTTAAAAGAACAATCAGAAAAAGAAAAAGCAATCATTATCTTAGATGACCCGATGACGAGTTTTGATGATAATAGGGTTACCAATAGCATAAATCTGTTAAAGGAAAAAATAAATCAAGTTAGCCAAATAGTAGTATTAACACACTATCCACATTTTATTAAAAGGTTTTGTGAGATTACAAAAGATGCTCAAATAACAACGAAGTATTTAGAAATCAAACAAGATAATACAACAAGTTCTTTGATCTTATCAGACAGAAATACATTTACTATGAGTGATTACGAAAGAGTGTTTAAAAAGATTTATGGTTTTATAAATCGTTTACATTCCGAATCCATAAAAACAGATTTGAGACCATTTTTGGAAAATTTATATCTTCCAACTGTTTTTGCCAAACAAATAAGAGATAACAGTGTGGATTGTAGTAGTTTAGAAAGAATGATTGATGGGATTTTTTCTGGTAACGAAGATGTAAAATCAAAACTTCATGAGTTTAGGCATAGTTTAAACCCTGATTCTCATTCGTTCACTTCAAATAATGATGAAGATGTTCGTAATCTTGCTATTGAAATGATGGATTATTTGTTTTCGTTAAATTTTAAGGGAATCAATGAAAACTGACTGGCAGACAAAAAAACTCGGTGAGGTTTGTGATGTGATTACTGATGGTGTCCATAATTCACCGTCTTATGTTGAAACTGGTATTCCAATGCTTGATTCAAAACATATTGACGATGCTTTTGGAATTGATGATTCAAATCCTGAAAAATTTATTTCAAAAGAAACGGATGATCTACTTTCAAAACGTTGCAAACCAAAGGAAAACGATATTTTAATTAGTAGCAGAGGTTCAATAGGAAAAATAGCCATCGTAAGAGAAGGGCAAGATTTTAATATAATGGGAAATATCATTTTATTAAGATTACCTAAAACATTAAAGACAAAATTTATTGTGTATTCTTTACATTCAGAATTGAAAAATATTGAAGCTATTGCAAGAGGTGTTGCTCAAAAAGGTTTATATTTAAATCAAGTTAGAAGTTTTGAAATCCCGCTCCCGCCACTCCCCGAACAACAGCGCATTGTTGCCATGCTGGATGAGGCTTTTGCCGCCATCGCCACGGCAAAAGAAAACGCCGAAAAGAATCTGCAAAACGCCCGCGAGCTTTTTGAGTCGTATCTGCAGGGTGTCTTTGCCAATCCAGGCGATGGGTGGGAAGAGAAGCCGCTGGGGGATAAGAATCTCCTTGAAATAATCGATGGCGATAGAGGCAAAAACTATCCCAAAAAGAGTGACTTTCTTGAAGAAGGTTTCTGCCTGTTCATGAATACAAAGAATGTTCGGCCTGATGGATTCGATTTTGAAACTACCATGTTTATAAATGAGAAGAAGGACAAGGCGCTCGGCAATGGGAAAATAAAAAGAAATGATGTTGTTATGACCACAAGAGGGACTATCGGCAATCTCGGTATTTATAGTGACGATGTACATTATGACAACATCCGAATTAATTCGGGGATGCTGATTTTTCGCCCGAATCTTAAAGTCATCATCCCAGAATATCTGTTTGAAATATTGAGATCGGGCATAATAAAAGCTCAAATAAATAAACACGTTTCTGGAGCAGCACAGCCACAACTACCAATAAAGACTCTTGTTAGTTTTTCTTTTCCGGTTCCCAAATCCCTCC
>MHXP01000139.1:4359-5159 GCA_001824485.1 Planctomycetes bacterium GWA2_39_15
ATTTGAATCGAAAAAGGTAAGGCGTATTTGGAGTGAAGAAGATCAAAAATGGTATTTTTCCATTGATGATGTCGTTGAGGCTTTAACAGACAGCGTCAATGTTAAAGATTATATAAAAAAATTAAGAAAACGGGATACTGAACTCGATTCCTACTGGGGGACAAATTGTCCCCTGGTTGAAATGACTGCCGCTGATGGTAAAAAACGAAAAATCAAAGCGGCAAATAC
The DNA here is from genome assembly GCA_001824485.1 of Planctomycetes bacterium GWA2_39_15. GTDB lineage: Bacteria > Planctomycetota > Brocadiia > Brocadiales > Brocadiaceae > 2-12-FULL-39-13. The sequence goes on from MHXP01000139.1 coordinate 4,588, forward strand.
AGAAGGCTTACTGCGAATCATTCAATCCATCCCCTCACCCAAAGCCGAACCTTTTAAACGCTGGCTTGCAAAAGTAGGCTATGAACGGCTGGAGGAGATTGAAAATCCAGAACTCGCTGCAAAACGGATGCGCGAGATTTACAAGCAAAAAGGCTATTCCGACGAGTGGATAGAAAAGCGGATGCGCGGAATCGCCGTCCGGGATGAGTTGACCGAAGAGTGGAAAAAACGCGGCGTAAAGGAGCAGAAAGAATACGCAATCCTCACCGCCGAAATCAGCAAGGCGACTTTCGGCATGACGCCAGCAGAATATAAAACCTTTAAAGAGCTTGATAAGCCGAATGAAAACCTCCGCGACCATATGACCGACCTTGAACTTATTTTTACCATGCTGGGAGAGGCATCAACATCAGAGATTGCCAGAAAAAAGGACACGCAGGGCTTTATCGATAACAAAAAAGCCGCTCTTGAAGGTGGAACCGTTGCCGGTAATGCACGGCGTGAACTGGAAGAAAAAAGCGGTAAAAAAATTTCAACAAAAGAGAATTACAAAGAAATACCGGAAATTAAAC
>MHXP01000140.1 GCA_001824485.1 Planctomycetes bacterium GWA2_39_15
TGAACATCTCTTGAAAGCCTGCTTATTAATATCTCCTCGTAAATACAACATATTGGGGCATTAAGAGAATAGTTTATAATCACTTAAATATATGCAAGACTGGAATGAATTACATTTATCTGAAGACCCTGCGATTGAGCTTTTGCAGGCGATGGGATATACATTTGTATCGCCAGAGCAACTGGAATCTGAGCGAGAAAGCCACAAAGAAGTTATTTTAGTCTCCCGGTTAGAAAAAAAACTCAAGGAGCTTAATCCCTGGCTTTCTAACGAGAATCTCAAAAAAGCGGTTCGGGAAATAACACATGTCCCGGCGACCAGTCTCATGGAGGCGAATGAGAAGATTTATACTTCTCTCGTGCATAGTATATCGCTTGAGCAGGATATTGGCGATGGACAAGGGAAAAAAGGGCACGATGTCTATTTTGTAGACTTTGAACATCCTGGGAAAAATGAATTTATCGTTACGCGTCAGTTTAAAGTTTCCGGTTCAAAGGAAAATATAAAGTGTGATGCAGTAGCATTTGTTAACGGGATACCTCTGGTTGTCTTTGAATGCAAAAACCCGACCATTCATGAGTCAATCGATAAAGCAATCACCCAGCTTTTCAGGTATCAGGAGCTAAAAGACGAATATAAAAACAGAGGTGCTCCAAAATTATTTGAAACCATCCAGATTCTTATTGCTACGTGTGGGCAGAAAGCAAAATTTGCCACTATTTGCGCACCTTACAGGTTTTTTTTGGAATGGAAAGAACCATATCCTGTCAAACTGGATGAATTACATAAGCAATATACTGCCCGTCTTTTTGGAAGAACTCCTAATGATCAGGATGTGCTTATCTATGGGCTTCTGCATCCCATCAACTTACTGGATATTGTCCGTAATTTTATTGCTTTTGAAGTTGAAGGCGGCAGAACGGTTAAAAAGATAGCAAGATACCAGCAATTTATTGCAGTAAACAAGGCCGTTGAGCGTGTTGTAGGGGTAAGGCACGCCTTGCCCCTACAGAGACGTGGCGGTGTTATATGGCATACACAAGGTTCTGGAAAGTCCTTGTCAATGTTATGGCTTGCAGTAAAGTTAAAAAGATGTAAGAAATTAGAAAACCCCATTTTAATTGTTGTTACTGATCGCATAGACCTTGACAATCAGATTGTAGGGACGTTTCAGCGTTGCGGTTTTCCAAACCCTATTCAGGCTAGTAATGTAAAGCACTTAAGAGAACTGATTCAGGCAGGAAGCGGTCAAACAATTATGACCACAGTACAAAAATTCCAGGAATTGACCGATGAAAGCGGTCATCCTGTCTTGTCTGATGCGGAAAACGTATTTGTAATGGTAGACGAAGCCCACAGGACACAATATAAGAATTTAGCTGCCAATATGAGGCAAGCATTACCCAAAGCCTGTTTCTTAGGATTTACTGGTACACCAATAGATAAAAAAGACCGTAGCACTATCCAAACCTTTGGTTCTTATATCCATACCTATACCATTGAACAGGCGGTTCAGGATGGCGCAACGGTTCCCATATACTATGAAAGCAGGTTGCCGGATGTCCACATTCAAGGTGAAAATTTAGATGTACTTTTCGACCGTTATTTTAAAGATTATGGTGAAAAAGAGCGCGATGAGATAAAGAAAAAATATGCAACGGAAGAGGCTATCGGGCTGGCTTCGTCAAGAATAGAGGTAATATGTCTTGATATTATCGAACATTATGAAAAATTTATCATGCCTAATGGTTTCAAGGCTCAAATTGTTACCCCCAGTCGTGAGGCGGCAGTAACATACAAAGAGACCCTTGATAGATTGAATGCCCCGCCATCCGCAGTTTTAATCTCCGTCAGTAATAATGATCCTCAACGCCTTGTTAAGCATCGTAAAACTCAAGCTGAAGAGAAGGAAAGTATACGCAGTTTTAAAGAGGACCCTGTTGAAAAGTTGGCTATCATTGTGGTATGCGATAAACTCTTAACCGGCTTTGATGCGCCTATTGAGCAGGTTATGTATATAGATAGCCCATTAAAAGAACACACGCTTTTACAAGCCATAGCGCGTGTTAACAGGACGGCCGATAAGAAAGGTTATGGGCTTATAGTTGACTATTGGGGTGTATCTCGGAATTTACAAGAGGCGCTTGGTGTATTTCAGGCAAATGATGTTATAGGAGCGCTTACACCTAAAACAGATGAGTTACCGCGTCTTGAAGCCCGTCATCGGGCAGTTATGCGTTTTTTTGACAAAGTAAATAAATCAGACCTTGAGTTCTGTATAAAAATACTGGAGCCAGAAGATATAAGAGCCGATTTTGACATTGCATTTAAGCGTTTTTCACAAAGTATGGATATGGTTTTACCCGATCCGGCAGCGCTGCGATATAGTGCAGATTTACGATGGTTGGGTAAGGTAAGAAACGCAGCCAGGACACGTTTCAGGGACTTAACTTTGGATTTATCAGCCTGTGGAGCAAAAGTTCGCCAACTCATTGAAGATCACATAAGAACTAATGGCGTCCAGAAACTCATTGAACCAGTATCCATATTCTCAAAAAAATTTGATGAAGTAGTTGAGATATTAAGTACGCCAGAGGCAAAGGCAAGCGAAATTGAGCATGCTATTCGTCATGAAATACACGTTCATTTAGAAGAAGACCCTGTTTTCTACGAATCGCTTAAAGAACGCCTCGAAAAGATTATTGAAGAAAGAAGGCAAGAAAGAATAAATGCAATAGAAGAACTCAAGCATTTACAAGCACTCGTGGATGAAATGCGCAACATAGGAAAACAAGCTCAAGATTTAGGATTTTCAGAAACAGAATATGCTTTATATAAGATTATTACTGCTGATACTTCTATTCAATCGGAGGACGTTAAATTCAAAGGTACAATAGTTAAAGATGCGTCTATTCCTTATGGCGAAAAAAATAATGCTCAAAAGGAGTTGACCCACTCTATTATGGAATCTTTAGAAAAACTTGCTGTGATTGACTGGATTCATAAGGACGATGTCCAACGCGAGATGAGGAAAGAGATAAAAGGAACTCTGAGGGCAAAAGGCTATAGATTTGAAGAGATTGAAATTTTAACAACTAAGATTATGGATTTGGCTAGAGTAAGGCTTGCAAAATGACCTTAGAAAAAAGCACGGTTCCATTTGGTAAAAGGAATATAGATTTCTTCGTAAAACGCAGCAAGAAAAGAAAGACCGTAAGCATTTTTGTTGATCCCATTGAAGGCGTATTCCTAAGGGCCCCTTTAATGCCAACGCTTAAGTCGCTCTCAAAGCTGGTGCATTCAAAGGCCATTTGGATTTTAGATAAACAGCGCCGCATAAAGGAAACATTGGGGCAATTACCCAAGAGAGAATTCGTTACGGGTGAGTCTTTTTTATATTTAGGAAGACACCTGCGGTTAAAAGTATTGAAATCTAAAACCAAATCAAAAATTACCGTTAAAGGCGGAAGATTTTTGGTCAGTCTTAATAGCCTTGTTAAAGATTTAGATAGAACAAAAATGATAAGGAATACCCTATCCTCGTGGTATAAAAATCACGCAGATGTAGTTTTGCTTAAAAGGGTACAAATCTATTCAAAGAAATTGAAGATACCTGTCCCGGAAATACTTTTAGCTAATCAAACTAAACGCTGGGGTAGTTGTAATCAAAAAGGGCAAATCCGTTTTAATTGGCACATAATTATGGCACCCATAGCACTTGTTAACTATGTGGTCGCCCATGAACTTTGCCATCTCAAATATATCAATCATTCAGAGAATTTCTGGAAACTATTCGGCAGCGTCATGCCCGATTATGAAATTCGCCGTGAACGTCTTCGAAAAGAAGGTTCAAGGTATTATTTCTGAGTATTTGTGTTAAATGCTGAATCAAGTTCTGTGTTACTTGTGAAATGGATTTGCAGGAAATCTTAAAATTGGTTGGGAAGGTATAAAATGACAATAAAAGGGTAGTTGTATCAATCTTATGCATTATGATTGCTGGTTGTGTGTCCTTACCACCTGTTGAAGATAATCAGACAGAACGTCAGGTGATTGATATATACGATAGCCAGGGAAACGTAAAAGAGCGTGTGATTATTAAAGATGATTACATTACGATTTATGATAAGGATTGGAAGACGAAGGGGTATGGAAAGGTACAAAAATAGCTTGAAACAGAGTTCCTCCATCAGTACGTTCCAAAAAAGAGTTTGGGTAATAGTCCACCGCAAAGTGCGCGGAGAGCCTAGAGAAAAACACTTACAAAGAGGAAATTCCGCATAAATTCTCTGTCTATTTTCTAACAACTCCTGCGATCTCAGCGTTCTCTGCGGTGAGCGGAACTGTTACGAGGATTGGAACGAGTCAAAGGCTTTGTTGGCGTTTCAAAACAGCGGGATTATCCAATATTTGTCTCTGCGGTCTTTTTCCACGGCAATTCAAAAAAGAACATTTAAAATACTGAAAAATTTTGTTTCTAAATAACTCAATCAATTATAAAATAGCGGCAAAACAGTGTATTATTCAATTTAATAAAAAGGAGGTTGCCTGTGAGATATCTTGGAATAGCCCGAAAGGAAAAAGGACAAGTTGTGATGCCCGACGCTTTTCAGACAGTAACAGAAGGAAAACTTTATGAAGCTATAGAAATTGGAAATGATATCCTTCTAGTTCCATCACCACTCGATAAAGACCGAATTACCCGTATAGAACGTCTTACTCACCTATCCATCGAAGAACATCGGAAAACACTGGAAAAACTATCAAAATGAACTGGATTACTCTTCTATCTTCCAATCTTTTTATTGTTTCTTCAGCGGAGTCTCTGATATTGCATTCTTCTTCAGCCAGCCATACACCGTCTTCATCTATAAGTTTGATATAAATAAGACAATCCAAATCGAGATGTAATTTTTTCAATACCCATCGAGGCCATCGATTCCAATAATTTTGGCTGATTGTATTTCTTTTATCAAATCATCTATATTTCTGTAATTCATTTGATTTCAGATAACAGACTACGTCAGCCGCTTCAAGGCTGGTTCAATCTTGTAGATTGAACCACATATTTTGTAAGTACCCTAGATTTTAAACCTGTGCTATGAAACGGAATCATACCAAATTTCTTGGTTCGATCGAAGACGATTGAACCGGCGAAGTCGCCAAGTGGATGTTTTTAACTAAGCCCTGAGCAAAAAGGCGTGGGCGCAGAGCCCGGCGCCGAAGGCTACCATGATACACCAATCTCCAGGCGCAATACCGTTATCTAAAATTTTTTGGAGTACAAAGAATGCGGTTGGTGAAGACATATTGCCGTACTCTGCCAGAACATCGCGGGTTGCCTGCAATTGTGCCTCTGAAAGTCCTAGTTCATCCCTGACTGCGTTTATTACCTTTTCACCCCCCGGGTGAAATGCCCAGTGTTTGATGTCCTCGACCCGTAATCCTCTCGGTTTTAAAAGGTCTTGCACTACCTTTGCTACCGTTTTGCTTGCTATTTCAGGCAAGGAAACGGAAAGCTGATTGTGGAGTTGACCATTCTTGTAAACGTAACGTATATGATCGCGGGATTTCGGGTCGTAGCGGCTGGCTGAAGCGACCAGCGCTAATCCCTCAGGACGATGCCAAAGCACCGAGGCTGATGCACCATCTCCAAAGAGTGCATTTGAGATAATTAAGCTCATGTCGTCCGCCATCTGAAATGTAGCGCTGCAAATCTCTACCGAAACACTAACTACCACGCCATCGCCTGCTCCATGTAACATATCCTTACATATCTGTAGGTTTGGAACTGCCCCGCCACAACCGCTGCCGACAAGGTCATGGGC
>MHXP01000141.1 GCA_001824485.1 Planctomycetes bacterium GWA2_39_15
AAAAGACAATACTCATCTCCGCTTTTCGCCGAGAATATTTTCTAATTTCCCCAAGAATTCCTGTTCAATTGCGCCGTCTGATGGAATGCGAGACCATCGGTACGCCTGACTTCCGCCCGGCGCCTTTGTTTCGACCTGTGCACTGATGGAAACGTACGTCCTGCTTTGTTCCTCACTTACTTTAATCAGCAAACGACAGCGTTCCTGCCAGTGCCCTTCCAGAAGGAGTCCACTGGTTTTATTCGCCGACCATCCCTTAACCCAGCGTGTTCTCAAAACGCCCTTTTCCCTGTCATTGATTTCAACCGGGATTCCTTCCGCAGATTGTATTATCGCATTCCATACGGTGTTTTTATCTGCTTCAAAATAATGAGAAACACCCGCCATATTTCTCAGCTTGAAGCCCTGAGTAGCGCACCCTGTAAGGATGGCAGTAAATAGGGCAAAAGATAGCAATATTATAACAATATATCCTGTATTTAATAATCCTTTTCGGTTCATGAAGATAAAAATACTAACAGAAAAATTCTTCTTTTACAAACACTTTTAAAACCAAAATGGAATTCAGCAAACCGACACCTTGTTTCTTCCGTTATTCTTTGCTGTATAAAGCGCATTATCGGCTTTCTCAATCAATTGCGCTATCTGTATACGAGGGAGAAGTTCGGCACCGCCAATACTTATAGTTACTAAACCACTCTGCTCGAATGGCGGAAATAGTGAAAATTGATGAGACTCGACTTTTTGCCTCAGTCGTTCTGCTATTTGGGCAGCTTCCTGAATATGAGTACCCCTTAACAGAATTAAAAATTCTTCGCCACCCCATCGGCACAACACATCTGAGCGCCTCAATCCCTGTTTTAATAAGTCTGCTACGGATTTCAGTACACTATCTCCTGACTGATGACCATACGTATCATTTATTCTCTTAAAATAATCAATGTCTGCAAAAAGCAGTGACAGTGGTACTTTGTTGTTTATGAATTTTTCATATTCGTCCCTGATAATATGTTCTATTGCATTCCTATTAAAACATTGAGTAAGGGGGTCGTAAAGTGCCTTTACCTTAAAGGTTTCATAGTGGCTCTTGATTGGCCTTACTTTTATATTATAGGCAACATTGGCATCAAAGGCGATTCTTGTGTTATCAACACCAATAACAATCTTATTACTCAAAATAGGGTCATAGTAAATAAGGTCGATAAGTTTGCCCTCTCTAATCCCTATATCCCGAAGCCTTTTGATTTCGGGATTGTCTCCGTCAAAAGAGACTATCTCAGAGGTTTCACCAACGTACATCTCACAAATGGCTACAGTTGTCATATTGCACCTCCCGCACTTTTTGATGATTCTCTCGGATACTGCTATCCCGTTTTATCCAATCCCGATTAACTTTCCACCCTGATAAATCACAAATGCGACTATCCATCCAAGAGTAATTTGATAAGCAAAAGAAATCCCCACCCATTTCCATGTACCAAACTCATTCCTCATGGCAACGGAGGCAACAATGCATGGCATATAAAGAAGCACAAATGCCAGAAAGGCATAGGCACTCAAAGGTGTAAATGTTTTCTGAATTACCGTCCTCAGTGGCGTTAACTTCTTATCTCCCCTGATGGAGATACTTTTCATCCAGAATGTTGAAAACACGTTCGTCACCGAATCTTTCACCGCCATAGTGAAAGATATTCCACACTCCTTTAAATCCTGGAGAATAGTTTTTTGCTCCGTCGTTTCGACCATCTTCTTTTCAATGTATATCTCGCCCATAGTACCCACTACTATCTCTTTTGCGATCACCCCGGTAATCAGCGAAGCCGCTACCTCCCAGCTTCCAAATCCCAGCGGTTTAAATACTTTGGCAATCGTCTGTCCTGTCTTCCCAAGATACGAATCCTTTTTATGTTCCACGCCCCACGGCAAGTTCAGGAGTATCCATACCATAATTGATACCAACAATATGTATGTTCCCGCCTTGACCAGAAAATGCTTCCCTCTTTCCCACGTGTAAATCATAAGGCTCTTAAAAGACGGCATTCTGTATGGTGGAAGTTCCATAATAAATACGGATGGTTCTCCTTTAAAAATCGTTCTCTTGAATACTATTCCCATAACAATAGCCAGAACTATTCCCATTACATACAATGACCACAAAACGGTACCTGAATTTTCGGAGAAAAAAGTACCAACAAAAAGCACATAAATAGGAAGCCTTGCTCCGCATGACATTAATGGAATTAACAGGGCGGTTAGCACTTTATCCTTTTGATTTTCAAGGATTCTTGTAGCACAAATGGCAGGAACATTACACCCAAAACCGAGGACCATAGGAATGAATGACTTGCCATGGAGGCCGATCACCCGCATCGCCCTATCCATCACAAACGCAGCCCTTGCCATGTACCCGGAACCTTCAAGAAACGTGATAAAGAACATCATTGTGAATATAACAGGCACAAACATAATGACGAATCCAACCCCTGCTATCACTCCATCGGTGGCAAGGGAGATTGTCCATGCAGGCGAGTGAATCATTCCCAGCATCACCACCGTCCATCTCTTTAACGGCCCGGATATCACGGCGTCTATCCAGTCAACAAATGGCGTCGATACGTCAAATGTGAATTTAAACACGAACCACATTAATGCAAGAAATATGGGTACGCCAAGGAATCTGTTCAATATAACGGCGTCTATTTTTTCTGTTAACTCTATTTTCCGAATCTCAGGCTTACTCAAAACTCCATGGGTTGTTTCAGATGCCTTTGCATACCTTGTATTTGCCATTATGGATTCTATATCATCGCCGTACATTTTTCTGAGATGTCGCACAACATCATCAAAATACAAACCGTTTCCATCACCATTTATTTCTTTCAAAATGTGAGTATCGCCTTCCAACAGTTTAAATATAAGCCATCTCAAGGAATATCTTTCAGCGAGGGTTGCATGGCTTTGTTTAATTCTCTGCTCCATCACCCGAACAATAGATTCGATGTCTTCGCCGTAATCTAATTGTTTCGAGTGATACTGGAATGGACTCTCAGCAACCTTTAAGGATGTACTCAGTAAACGTTCCATACCTGTTTTTTCTGTCGCTACCGTTGTAACCACCTTAACACCGAGCATCTCCTCCATTGACTTTATGTCTATCCTGTATCCCTTCTTTTTTGCTTCATCGTAAATGTTTAAAGCAATAACGACAGGTATGCCAAGTTCCAGTAACTGGACAGTAAGATAGAGATTTCTTTCAAGATTAGTGGAATCCACCACATTGATTATTACGTCAGGGGTTTCGTGCACCAGATAATCCCTTGCAATGATCTCCTCCTGTGTATAAGGACTGAGACTGTACGTACCGGGCAAATCGACCAGCATTATCCTTTTTCCGTTATATTCAAAAATAGCCTCTTTCTTTTCCACGGTAACACCCGGCCAATTTCCAACATGAAGTCTTGTGCCTGCAATGGCATTAACAAGAGTAGATTTACCCGAATTAGGATTTCCTGCGACGGCGATGGTAATCATATCTCCTTCCTCTCCGGTACATTCAGGAAGCAGCACTTCACTGAATAATCGTATTGTGCGGAAAAATGCTTATAAACATTCTCGATTGGTTGCATACGGTAAGCATGGGCTCCTTTTGTTACAACTACGTGACGACCCTTATTTGTCATCAGTAGTTACTAGAATAATTTCCGCCTCTTTTTTTCTGAGCGAAAGATTGTAATTCTTTATCGTCACTTCAATCGGGTCGCCAAAGGGAGCCTTCTTCAGAACCTTTACCTCCTCACCGATAAGCACACCCATGTCCATGAGCCTTCTTTTCAAAGACCCCCCCATTACGATATCTCTTATTTTTCCCTTCTCGCCGGGTTTCAACATTGACAGATTCATCCATTTCTCCTCTTAAATTATATTAACCTCCTCGAATGCATCAATTCTTCATGCCCGACAAAGGCTACGTGGTTAATTTCCTTTTTTTCAAACTTATCCAGTACTTGTGGGATTATATCTCTGATATTCATAAAATGTCGTACTACAGCAGGACAAAATTGACTCCCAGCATGGAGATTAATCTCCTCAAAGCACCCATTGTAATTTTTTGCTTTCCTGTATGGTCTATCTGTGCTTAACGCATCAAAGGCATCCACAACAGAAATAATCCTGGACTCGATTGGGATATTTTCCCCATAAATTCCGTCCGGATATCCCAACCCGTCGAAGCGTTCATGGTGATATAAGACAATACGAGATATTTCCCGCAGGATTGGCAATCGTTCGATGATATTGTAACCAATTCGCGGATGAGCTTGCATGAGTAATATTTCGTCATTATTCAATCTTCCGGTCTTGTTTAATACCTTATCCGGCACTCCAATCTTACCAATATCATGCAAGTGCGCTGCGATATGAATTTTGTTAATCCACTCATTTGGCAAACCCATGGTTTCTGCAATCAGAACGGATAATTCCGCAACCCGCCACGAGTGAATAAACGTATGAGGGTCGCGGGCATCCAATATGTTTACCGCAACATCTATCAACTCATGCATTGCTATTGCTGTAAAAACCATTGTAATCTTCTTCTCCTTCCAATAGCAGTAGTTCACAATAACTTTCAACGGCAAACGCACAGAAAATTCCGTTGCAAAAGAAATACGGTTCTTCGTCATTCAAAAGCATCTATTGCTTTTCATAATTTCCCTGGCCGGGAAGGTATGGTTTTATGCAGAAAAATCCATGTGGAATGTCTGCTGAGAATTCATTCAAGGCGTTAAAGCCACTTCTACCTTGTGTGATTCATAGTCATTTTCATCAAGAGAAATGACGTATCCGTTATTTGCAGCAAATTCCAGGGTGCCTTTTGGAAGGAAACGATAGATGAGCCTGGTGGTAATGGTAATTTCGCTCGTATCGTTTGTTTGAAACTCATAATGGCTCGTATCTGTCTGGTTTGCCTTGATCCGCGTATCATACAACTCCTCGACGGCATAGGCGTACAAGACGTCGTTATAAAATGGGGTCAAGTCTTCATTATCCACCAGCATCCTGTTGTGTTTCATAAAGATCTTTCCTGGCTTTCCTGCATAATCTCCTTCGCCTTCGTAGTAACCATCAGGAAAATTTCCACCAGGTTTGTCTATGGTCTGGTCATTGAGCTGGGTAAGGGCGGTTCCCGACTGA
>MHXP01000142.1 GCA_001824485.1 Planctomycetes bacterium GWA2_39_15
CGTAGTAACAGGAAAGGGGGATTGGTACTTTCCTTTGTCTGATATTTATGAAACGCCTGACAACTTTGCCATTTTGATAGATATGCCAGGTGTTGGTATTGAAAATATGACCGTTGATATGCAGGACAATGAGCTGGTCATAAATGGCGAGGTTTCTCTGGAGACATATACCGACGAGAAGGTGGTTTATAACGAGTATAATATCGGGCATTATCATAGACACTTTGCGGTTTCAGATGCAATTAATCGGGATAAGATCGAGGCAAAGATGTCAGATGGCGTCTTGGCAATTATTTTGCCTAAGGCTGAACATGTAAAGCCAAGAAAGATTATAGTTAAGGTGGAATAATCTCACAATCTTTTGCAAAGAGGCCGGTTGGTAAAGGTTTTTCAGCGCAGAAAGGGGCATTAATAAGATGATCGTTGTGGATAAAACTGAATGCGTTGGTTGTGAGGAATGTTTGCATGTATGCCCCATGGATGCCATTGTCATGAAAATTGAAAAGGCAGAGATTATTCAGCACAAGTGCGACGAGTGCGATCGGTGTATTCCGGTATGCCCGGTAAAAGCAATCAGAGAGGTATCTACACAGTTAAAATATTAATAGATGTGCACCTGACTACCGAGTTTGTCGGGGCAGGTTTTGTGAAAAACAGGTTTAATTCTAAAAAATTCTTTATGAAGGAGCGATAAAATATGGCAGAAACAAGTTTATTTTGTCAAATTAATACCTCGGCTACAGGCCCGGCGGAGACGGCAAAGAAACATGTCCCTGTAATTACAGTATCAGGTGTGATAAAGGTTGGACAACCCTTTGTAGTAACTATAAAGGTTGGGGAAGCACCACATGTAATGGAGAGCGGACATTTTATTCAGTTTATGGACCTTTACAGCGGACACATATATATATCTCGGGTGGATATTACTGCGGAACTCAACAAGCCCGAAGTAACACTTACTGTCGTTCTGCCTCACGAGGGAAAGAGAACGCTCAGGGCATTCAGCCGTTGTAATCTCCACGGTATCTGGGAAGGAACAAAAGAAATAAATGTTACCCAATAATTTAACGCTTAGATATTTCAAACAAATAGCCCCTCCCTCTCGATGGGGGAGGCAAGGTGGGGGTGAAGGGAAAAGGAAAAGATAGATCGCCCTCCCCTAACCCCTTACATCAAGGGAGGGGGTGGTGTAATTTGTGTAGTCGTTGAAGGTCTAATTTAATGTATAGGAATTTCAAAGTTGTTGGTTTTAGGTTGTGTGAATCATAATTAGATAATAACACACCCCCGGCCCCTCTTGATAGAGGGGAGATGTGGCGTTTTTCCCCTCTATCAAGAGGGGATTAAGGGGTGTGTAATCATAATAAAAGTCGTTGGGTTTTGTCTTTTAAAACCCAACCTAATTTAATTGTTTATTCAGAGGAGCTTATTTATGGTAAAAGTAAAAACCTTTACTTCGCCTCTCAAGATATTCCACGTTCATAATGAACTTATGTCATTGGATAAGGAGGTGAATGATTTTTTAGAGTCAAACAAAGTAAAGAAGGTTGTTTCTGTTTCTGACAGTACTACGGAAATAGATGGCGGTACGATGGGTATTATCCGTGTAGTAACCTATGAAGAGTGAAATCACATTTGATTTTACTCTTCGCGCTAAAGATGAACTGAAACAAAATACCTAAATTCCATTCGATGTCGAATGGCAAAAGATCATTTCGTAAATCTGTAAATTTTTTTAAAGGAGAAAGATATGCGTAAAAGAGGAATATTTATGACAACGTCTTTTGCTGTTGTTTTAGGTGCTATCGTGTGCTTTTCTGGAATTCAAGTTTCAAAAGCAGGCGATATTGATGCCAAGAAACTTTATATGACCCATTGCAAAACATGCCATGGCGTAGATGGAAAACCCACAGACCTTGGAGTGGGGTTAGGAGCACGTGAGTTTGCTGATGCAGAATGGCAGGCAAAGACAACCGATGAACAGATAATCAAGCAAATTAACGATGGAACACCAGAAAAGATGATGCCATTTAAAGAAAAACTGACTCAGGATGAGATTAAGGCTTTGGTGTCTGTTGTAAGGAGTTTTGGGAAGAAGTAAATTCACATTCAAGGACTTTGAGTCCTTTTTATGGAGGAACAAAAGTTTATGGGTAATAGAGGAACCACACTCATTTATGCAATGTCTATTTTTGTTGCATTAGGCTTGTATGCTAGTTTTTCGGTTACTTATGGACAGGAGGGTGAGGGTGAACAACAAATTAATGCAAAAAGTTTGTTTGAGTATCATTGTGCCACCTGCCATGGTTCTGACGGCAAAGGAACCAAAAGAGGACACGAATTAAAAGCCCGAAGTTTTGCCGATGCAGATTGGCAGGCAAAGACAACCGATGAACAGATTTTAAATTCCATTACAAATGGTAAAAAGAAGATGCCCAGATGGAGTGAAAAGCTGAAACCTGAAGAGATGCAAGCCTTGGCTAAATACGTACGAAAACTAGCCCCTAAAAAAAGATCTTAAAATGCTTGATTTTTGTATATAAATATAGGGTGTTGCCAAAAAAGTTCGTGTTTAAATCGTCATTACGAGCGGAAGCTGGTAGCGTAACCGAGACTGTTTCGTAAAAGAAAAAGCCCCTTTGCCGCAGGCAGTCTAATTAAACACAGGCAGGTGGAAGCCCGCGGCTGCTTATATTTTGTTGTACTGAGCGTAACGAAGAATCTTGTTTGTAGAAAGGTGTCAAAAAGTAATGAAGAAAATAGGCGTTTTGACAGGCGGGGGTGATTGCCCGGGATTAAACGCAGTTATCCGTGGTGTTGTGAAATCGGCCTCGTTAAAATATAACTATGAAGTGGTTGGATTCGAGGAGGGTTTTGACGGTCTCGTTTTACCGGGTAAAACTCGGAACTTAACACCATTGAATGTTCGCGGAATCCTTCCCATTGGGGGAACGATTTTGGGTACATCCAATAGAGCAAATCCCTTTGAATACAAAGTCACAATAGATGGTAAGTCTGAGGTAAGGGACGTCTCTAAAGATGTAATCAAAAAAATTCAAATGATGGGTCTGGACGCACTGGTTGTTATCGGAGGCGATGGTTCGCTTAAGATTGCACATGAATTATTCAAAATGGGTTGTCCGGTTGTTGGCGTTCCAAAGACCATTGACAACGATATAATGGCAACGGATGTTACCTTTGGATTTAATACCGCAGTGGAGATAGCGACAGAGGCATTAGATCGGTTACACACAACGGCGGAAAGCCATCATCGGGTCATGGTGGTGGAGTTAATGGGTCGCTATGCAGGTTGGATTGCATTAGAATCAGGGATTGCGGGGGGTGCGGCTATTATCCTTATTCCTGAAATCCCGTTTGATATCAGTAAAGTGTGTCAGAAGATTAACAATCGTAAAAAAAGTGGGAGCAATTCAACCATTGTTGTTGTTTCCGAGGGAGCAAAACCTGTAGGGGGTGGGGTTTCGATACTATGTACCTCGGAGAATGGGGGTAGTGCTGAACGGCTTGGCGGTATTGGAAATAAGGTCGGAGCTGATATTGGCAAGTGTACGGATATGGAAGTGCGCGTTACCGTGCTTGGACATTTGCAGCGGGGAGGTTCACCCTGTGCCTTTGATCGTATTCTCTCCACGCGGTTTGGTGTGGCTGTGGTGGACTTGATTGCCGACAAGCGATTCGGTGAGATGGTTTGTTTAAAAGGGCAAAGGATTGAATCGATTGCCTTGAGCGAGGCCATTAAGGCTCAAAAAAGAGTTCCAACGGAAGAAGGATTAGTAAAAACGGCCGAATCAATAGGCATTAGTTTTGGGCGATAATTATTTAGTAATAATTCAGCCACGAATTTACACGAATAAGTGCAAATGGGAATATACAGAAGGTAGGAAGATGGGAAGTTGAGAAGATGAGAGGTTGAGAAAAACCCTATGCTTCGCATCTTCTCTACTTCCCAATTTCTGCAATTTGTACTTTTAATGTCCGTTGGTTAAATCAATTTAACTGCAACCTGGCCTCGCTGGGAGTTTAAAAAAGGAACTAACAAGAGATGGATTATATTATTATTGGAAATGGGGTTGCAGGCACAGAGGCAGCGAAGGCTATTCGTCAAAGAGACCCCTCGGCAGAAATAAAAATCTTTACGCAGGATCATTATCCGTTTTATTCGAGACCCAGACTGCCTGAGCTGTTAGCCAGGGAGGTTGGTGTCGAGGAGATATTTGTACACAATTGCGAGTGGTATCATAAAAATAAGATTCAGTTGTACCTCAACTGTACTGTAAAAAATATTGATACGAAAAACCAAAAGATAACCCTTGTAGATAAATCTAATTTTACCTATAACAAGTTGCTATTAGCCTTGGGCAGCAGTGGCGTTCTACCGCCTATTGAAGGAATCAATACAATAGAAGGGATTTTTACTTTACGGTCAGTGGAAGATGTATTAACCATTACGAAGCGTGCGGCATTGTCAAAGACAGTTACTCTGATTGGTGGAGGACTACTCGGTCTCGAGGCGGGAAATGGACTTGGAAAACTAGGGCTTTCTGTAACTGTTGTTGAATTTTTTGATCGTTTACTTCCTAGGCAATTGGATGGAGAAGGCTCTGTAATTTTACAGAAGCAAATGGAGGATATTGGCTTAAAATTCTTTCTGGGCGCTCAGTCGAAGTCTATAAAGAACTCGGGTAACACAAAAATATTGGAATTAAAGGACGGAAGAGTTATAGAAAGTAATTTTATACTAGTTTCTGCTGGTATTAAGCCTAACATTATTTTGGCTCAGGAAACGGGTATCTCTGTAAATAAGGGCATACTTGCGAATGACCGTATGGAGACTAATATTACCCATATATACGCCGCTGGTGATGTGGCAGAACACAAAGGCAGGATATATGGTATCTGGCCGGCTGCGCAGAGACAAGGGGTGATTGCAGGTTCCAATATGGCTGGTGGAAATGAAATGTACATGGGCACTGTTCCATCCACTAGTTTGAAGGTTGCAGGCATACACCTTACCTCGATGGGTGATATTTTGACTGAGGATAAAACTGTTGAACAGGTCAAGGTGAAGAATTCTAGTAAGAATACGTACAAAAAGCTTTTTATCAAAGATGGAAAACTTGTAGGTGCGATTTTCCTTGGTGATACAAAGAATGCTTACGAGATGGGACAACTTATGGAAAAGAAGGTGGACGTGAGCAAGTATAAAGAAAAGATATTAGAAACAGATTTTGACGTCAAGGTCATGTTGCAATAACTTTATAAAAGGAATTTAAAACAATTGGTTCCTCCCCCTTGATGGGAGAGGGTAAGTGGGGGTGAAAACGTGCAGGATGGGTTAAGCGAAGCTTAAATCCCCCTAGTAATTTAAAGAGAAATGTTATGAGACCAACTACTACTTCCCTACTAGCATTTGGCTTACTTATTATCGGCATTGTTGCCGTTACGCTTATCCTCATTCTGCTTGGGAGAATCAAAGCCACACAGCATCCCAAGTTTTTCCGGTGGGCGCATCGTATTGCTGGATATATTTTTATCATCCTCTATTTATTCATTTGCGTCATTATGTTCCAAAAGCTTACCGGCAACTCCTCGGCCTTATCTGCAAAGGATGCCATTCACGCTTATCTTGGGATTGTTATTTTCCCTATACTAATAGTCAAGATATGCATCGTGAGACGCTTTAAAAAGTATTATCTGCGCCTGCCGATTTACGGTATGATCATAATGATTGCTGTCTACATGACGGTTACTTTGAGCGCTGGGTATTTCATGCTTTCCACGGCCAGGAGCCAGTACATTGTCCTTTCGGACAAGGGAAGGCTTGTAAGAGTCAATGTGAACATTGGTAGAAAAATTGTCCGGCAAACGTGTTCTACCTGTCATTCCCTGGAAAGGGTCTTTTCTTATGTCAAAACGGAGGCTGGCTGGCGAGACTATGTTTCGCGTATGCGCGCAAAAGATCAGGAAATCCTTAGCGATCGGGAGACACTGGAAGCAGTAGGATATTTGGTAAAAAACCTGGGGATTGATGACACGAAAATGGATGTACAATTAGGCATGAAAATTATTCTGGAAAAGTGTCATAAATGCCATACCCTTGAACGGATATTCACGTTTAAAAAGACACAGGCAGAATGGGCGCAGACCCTGGAATTGATGCGGTCTTTTGATCCATACTTATTAAATGATTCTGAGGCGCACCAGGTTAATTACTATCTTGGCAAAGTTCTTGCCAAACAACAAGCTGGACAATAACCAGGAAATGCCGAACCGTGCAAATGCAGTGTTCGTATTTAATTAATTTTCGATGGAAAGAAGGGACTCGGTGTCTCGGTGTTTTTGTGGCAGAAAGAAGCCGCCGAAGGTCGCACAATTTAAAGGTTGGTTATTATGTGTGTCGAATTATTTAGTCTGCGGGATAAGGTTGCGCTGGTAACGGGCGCTGGTAAAGGTCTTGGCAAATCAATGGCGCTTGCGCTTTCTGAGTCTGGTGCTCATGTAGCAGTGGTCAGCCGCACACTGTCGGATGTGGAGGCTACAGCCAGGGAGATTCAGGAAAATGGCGTGAAATCCCTTCCCATGTCTGTAGATGTTACAAAGCAGGAGGATGTAATCAGGATGGTAGAGAAGGTTTTAAGTGAGTTTAAAACTATAGACATCCTTGTTAATAATGTGGGCACTTTCGTTGGTGGTGAATGTCTTGCATTTTCTTTAGAGGACTGGCATAAAATATTAGAAATCAATCTCACCAGTGTTTATCTATGCTCAAAGTTTGTTGGTAAACACATGGTCGAAAAACAAAGGGGGAAGATTATCAATATCAGTGCCGCCTTAGGAGCATTTGGTGTCCGTGAGTCTTCTGCTTATTGTGCAAGCAAGGGAGGCGTAATTCAATTAACAAGGGCTTTGGCAATTGAGTGGGCAAAATACAATATCAATGTGAATTCTATTGCTCCGTATGCCACGGAGACGGATATGACCAGAATAATGCTGGAGGATGAAAAGATAAGAACGGCGATAATTTCAAAGATACCAATGAAGCGGATTGGCAAACCCGCCGATCTTTCAGGCATCATAGTCTTCCTTGCGTCAAAGGCATCTGATTATATTACGGGACAGGTAATATTTGTGGATGGAGGTTTTTCTGTGCAATAGTAACCCCACGAATGACTTGCAATGCCTATCACAAGCTATTGAATAAATTGGGCTGCCTTCGGTAGTTGCTTTTAAGCTCCCCTCCAAAAAGAGGGGTTTGGGGGTGTGTTAGAATACCATTAACACACCCCTTAATCCCCTCTTGCTAGAGGGGAAACTACGTATCTTTTGAATTTCCTTAATATAAATTTATAATGGAGGTTTGTTAGTATGAAAATATCAAATATCACAAAATCTATTTTAGGATGTACCCTTTTTCTGTTTTTGACGATGCAAGGTATCCATGGGAGTGACGGCCTTGCATATCCCCCAATTGGACCTCTTCCACCCCTAACAATCCCTGCGGATAACCCACAAACTGTAGCAAAGATAGAATTGGGCAAGAAACTTTTTT
>MHXP01000143.1:0-9746 GCA_001824485.1 Planctomycetes bacterium GWA2_39_15
GTTTTCCCCGGAGATATGGCAAGTCTGTTCAATTACAGAAGCATTTTAGAAGGGAAAGAATCCATGCTGGAAACCTGGCCTGCTTACTGGCTGGTTCACTTGCTTGAAATGGGAAAGGATGCTGTAAATCTTAAAGGGAATCTTTTAATTGACAGGATAAATGCTGATGTATTTCGATGTGAATTGTTTAATTCTGACGGGTTGGTAAGGTTACAGGCGGTATTTACAAATTACTCAAACCAAACAGGATGCAGAATACCTCAAAGAATTGATGTTCGCTGGCCTGTTTATAACACAATCCTTAGCATAACCTTTTCTAACATCATAATAAATAACGTACTCAACCCAAAAATGTTTACGCTCACAATACCCGAAGGCGCACAAACGATTAACATAGACTAAATTCCGCTGTCATCTTCTGCCTCCATGATCTTTCCAACCCGACGTGCGTGCCTTCCGCCTTCAAAAGGCGTCTCCATCCACAACTTAACCTTTTGCTCTAAAAGCTCTTCCTCTACTACATCAGCGCCAATGCACAGCACATTGGAATCATTGTGTCTTCGACTCATCTCCACTGTATAAAGATTATGGCACACCGCAGCCCTGACACCTTTTACCTTGTTGGCTATCAGAGACATACCAATACCTGTGCCACAGATCAAAATCCCTCTATCGCACTCCCCTGACCCAACAGCTTTTGCCGCTTTCAATCCATAATCGGGGTAATCTACCGACTCGGTGCTAGTCGAGGTGCCAAAATCCTTAACAGTATGCTTCATTTGGGCTAACATGGCTATTACACGCTTTTTAAAATCATATCCTCTGTGATCTGATGCTAATGCTATATTCATTTATTATTGTATTCCATAAAAAACCTTTTCGAAATTATATTACACTTTTACAAAACTATTTTCAAGACAACTCCTTATACTAACCTCAGAAATAATGCCTCGACGAATAATCTCAACTGTTCCATCCTTTAACTTTACTATGGTGGAAGGGGAACGATATCGTGTCGAACCACCATCGAGGACAATACGAATCTTCCCTTTAAGATCCATCAACACCTGTTGGGCATCTGTGGCTGGGGGGTGTCCGGAAATATTTGCGCTTGTAGTAACAACAGGCACTTTTGCAGCATGGATTAAATCTCTGGCCACTTCATTGTCAGGAAGCCGTATACTGACATCCGAACCATCTTTTAAAGGGAAAATGATAGCTAGCGCCCCTGGCCAGAAAGAATCCATTAATATCTTTGCAGTATCAGAAAAGCGATCAACATATTTTTTCACATCTTCGGGATCGGCAATCATCAAGGTGAGCCTTTTTTCTTCAGGCCTTTTCTTCACTTCAAAGATGCTCGCAATGGCTTTCGCGTTGTCTCTATGTGCACCAAGCCCATACACTGTTTCAGTGGGAAAGGCTACTAGCTCACCTGCTCTTAAAGCCTGAGCAGCCCTTTCAATATATTCACAGTAAAATGCTTGTTCCCTTAGATTAAGTAACAACGTTTTCATAACAGTTATTCGCTAACAATTTCAAGTATAATCAACATAGTCTAAGCTCTACATATCAATATTTCAACATCTTTTATACCTTGACAATAAATTACTAAATTTGGTACAGTTTGCAGCATGAAATTCAAAATACGTCAAATACCTTATTTACTCACATTTTTGGGCATTTTTTCTGCCTTCATTCCAGACAACAGCACCCCACTACTTGCCCTTGAAAACATCATGGATATAAATGAAATTACACCCGGTATGAAAGGATACGGTAAAACCGTGTTCACAGGTGATCGAATTGAGATATTTAATGTCGAGGTGCTGGGCATACTAAAAAACTGGGAAGCAAAGAGCAACATGATCCTAATCAAGATGTCGGGTGGCACCTTAGAAAATTCAGGCATTATCGCCGGAATGAGCGGCAGCCCTGTTTATATTAATAATCGTCTAATCGGCGCAGTTGCTTACGGATGGAGTTTTGCAAAAGAAGCTATTGCAGGCGTTACCCCAATTAACGAAATGAAAGATACCCTGCTCAACATACAGACTCAAAAAAGCGGCACTTCACTGACGTCAAATGAGTGGGAACTACCGTCTTCTTCACAAAACGAGACAGAATCAACCTCGCAGGTAACTTCATTAATGCCGCAAGAAGCAATAAATCAGGGGTTGAATAATATAAGGCTCACACCAATTCTATCACCATTAATAGTATCTGGCGTTGACAGCAGAGTCTTGCAAAAAATGCAGACGCTCTTCAATACTTACGGATTGTATCCATTGCAAGGAGGAAGCTATCTTTCTCCAGCAAATCCGCTCTTGGAAAAAGAGACACGTATCTCTGAAAACACCAAACTTGTTCCAGGCGCTTCTATTGCAGCTATATTAATTAAGGGGGACCTTAGTGCAGCCGTAGTTGGTACGGTTACTTACAAAGATGGAGATACTGTCCTTGCCTTCGGACATCCATTTTTACAAACAGGAAATGCAGACCTCCCCATGGCATCAGCTTACGTTTATGCTATTCTTTCTAGCTTATCCAATTCCGTAAAAATGGCTTCTCCCTTAGAAATAGTAGGTCGAATAAATCAGGATAGAAGGTCTGGAATTGCCGGCACCCTTGGAGAATCCTCTCACATGGTACCATGCCAGATTGAAGTTGAAGGTACACAAAAGCTCAAATACAATTTCGAGGTAGTTGACAACAAACTTTTAACACCCAGCCTTGTACTGATGGCGGCACACAGCGCCGTATTATCAACAGAAAAAATGTTAGGAGAAAAATCTGTAAACATAAAACTTTCTGCCCAAATCGAAGGATATGAGAAACCAGTTGTAATCGAAAATGTTTTTTATGAACTTGACCAATCGTGGTTCTCGCTTAATCACATAATACAACCATTCGCTATGATTGTGAACAACCAATTTCAAAAAGTACGTATGAAACAAATTGATCTTAAAATCAAGGTATTAGACATGCGTCAAACGGCGTATATCGAGGCAATTAAGGTAAACAAAAAACAAGTCAGACCCGGGGATACACTACAAGTAGACGTACGCCTTAAACCATTCGCAGGAGAAAGTTTTTACCAAACAGTATTGATGCAAATACCCGAAGATGTCCTTCCTGGAAGCGTGCTGAATGTTACTGCCTGTGATGCCATTTATGGTCAGGCATTGAATATGGGCAGGTCTGCCGGAAAATATCTGCCAACAAATTTTGAACAGCTTTTACACTATATTGAAAACATGGAAAGGAACAACAATCTCATGATACGCATACTATTACAAAAAAGAGGACTCACATACAAGGGAGAAGGTTTTCCATCGCTTCCAACCTCTATGCTTTCCATCATGAGCTTTTCCAATCAAAGCGGAATAGGACCTCTTTTTGATGAAGTAATATCACGCATCCCAACCACCTATGTGCTGAGTGGAAATCAAACTATCCCAATATCGGTTAAATGAAATAAAAGGAATACTTATGAAAGGCTTTCTATCGTTAAAAACATTCACATTGCTTACCTTTATATTCCTGTCTTCGCATGCTAATGGCACAACGACTAACATGTGGACACAATCTACAGAATCTGATTTCAGTAAGGGCATTACACAAAATGTATCTGTCCACAGCAATGGCGAAATACGTCTTTCTCCCAAAACAGAAGCCATTTCAGGAATCAAAGGTGCCTTTGTCTGGTCAATAACTGCAGATTTACAAAACAAGGTATTCGTTGGCACAGGCGACCCTGGAACCGTTTATTTTATAAAGAATGATTCAGAGGCAGTAGAGATCTTCAAATCACCAGAACTATATATCCAGAGTATCACCACTGATAAACATGGGAATTTATATGCAGGCACAGCACCCAGAGGCATCATATACAAAATAGACAACAAGGGCGAGGCTGCTGTGTTTTGCAGTCTACCAGTGCCATATATATGGGACATGGCAGTTGACGATGATTCAAATCTCTTTGCCGCAACGGGAAACGAAGGCATTCTTTTCAAGATATCTCCCGATGGCGTACCATCTGTTTTTTTTGATTCTCCCGAAACTAACTTATTAGATATTTTACTCGATAAACACAACAGCGTTTATGTCGGAACAGAGCCTAACGGTTTGGTATATAAGATCTCACCCTCTGGACAGCCAGAGGTGCTTTACGACGCAATTGAAGGAGAAATTCATACTCTTGCAATGGATTCGCTTGGTAATATTTATGCTGGAACGGCATCAGGCGCACAGGCGCAAGTGCCTGTAGCTTCAACTGCCCAGCCTATCGTCCAGACCGGAGTCGTCACACCGCTATTTAAAGATGAGAAAGCATGGGATTTGAATCTCCCCCAGGAATTGCCAATGGCGCATCCCGCGCCCATGCAGTCGCAAAAGCCCGCAGCAAAGGATGCTGAGATACCGCCAAAAGCAACAGGTTTTCCAACTGCGCCAAATTATGTCTATAAAATTACCAAAGATGGAGCCATTCAGAAAATATTTGAAATCAGCCAGGCATTTATCCTTGGCGTATCTATGGACACGCTGAATAACCTTTATGTAGTCACTGGCAACAACCCCGGCGTTTATAAAATCTGCGCGGACCAAACCTCAACCAGCCTGTTAAACATTGAAGAAACACAGGTACTTTGCTGTTTAAACACGAACAATAACGAATTATATGTTGGCACTGGCAATTTTGGAAAGGTTTATAAAATCATGCCGTCTTTTGTTGAAGAAGGCGTCTTCGCATCCAAAGTACTTGATACAACCTCACTTTCTAATTGGGGATGTATTTACTGGGAAGACTTACAGCCAGAAGGCACTAAAATTACGCTGTCCACCCGTTCAGGAAACTGCGAAAAACCTGATCATACATGGAGTGGCTGGTCAACCTCCTGCACATCATCAGGAGAAAAAATAACAAGCGCTCCCGCTCGTTTTATACAGTACAAAGCAAAATTACAAACAACAAATGCCGATATTACCCCTGCATTAAAAACCGTCTCGTTATCTTATCTTCCAAAAAATCAACCTCCAAAGATTGTCAATTTTACAATAGACAAAGAGCCTTCTACCGCATCACAAAAGACTCCAGAACCAAAGACGAATGGCAAGGCGGAACCAAAACTCCAAATATCTGCCAGCCTAAAACCGCATCACCAAATAGCGCAAAAAAATATCCAATGGGAGGCGGAAGACCCAAACAATGACACACTGCAATTGATAATTTATTATAAGGGAACAGATGAAAATGCATGGAAGATCATGGATAAGAACACACAAAAGAAGGGTGCTTTTACATGGGATACACTGCGCCTGCCTGATGGAAAATATCAAATCAAACTGATTGCAAGCGATGAACCCGATAATCCCCCCGAGACCGCTCTCGGCGCAGAAAGCATAATACAACCTGTTGTAATTGATAATTCAAGACCAATCATCAGTCCCGTAAATACTGCAATGGGTACAGGCGGCAGGTGCGTAATCTCAGGCACGGTAAAGGATGAATACAGTAATATTATAAAGGTTCAATATACCCTTGATGGACAGGAATGGACCTCTGCCTATCCTGTGGACGGACTATTTGACAGCCCGGAGGAATCCTTTCAAATCACCACCAAACCACTCTCGCCTGGCGATTATACCGCAATCGTCAATACATTTGACAGTGAGGGGAATATTGGTATAGAAAAGGTACTGTTTGAGGTAAAATAAACAAACTGAAGATTCCATTTGACAGCGTAAGTAAAATAGATAAAAAATATTATAAAACAATTGCGGTGAATTATAAATGGTACGGGGCGTGGCTCAGTTTGGCTAGAGCGCGACGTTCGGGACGTCGAGGTCGGAGGTTCAAATCCTCTCGCCCCGACCAATTTGAATAAAGTTGTTTTTCAACTGCACCACCTAATTTTAAATCACTAATGAAATTTGACCAACTGGTAAAAAGACTAAAGATTCTAAAAGATAAAGGTTATATTAAAAACGCTTAATTTAACAAAGCGAATTACATATAAAAACTTCTCTTATACATTTCTTTAAATAAATTTAGTTTGAACTTTCTCTCCGAAGAACTTAAGAACCCATCAAAAGGAGATTATCTTTGTTTTCCAAATTCAGCTTCTGGCATTATCTGTTACTCCTCATACCAATTACCGTTATTGCTAATAATTACCACTTCCATGCAATTATCACCTTTATCCTTGCATCGGCAGTTTTAGTACCTCTTGCACACTTTTTAGGCGAGGCTACTGAGGTATTATCCAAGAAAACAGGCGACCACTTTTCTGGCATCATCAACGCCACCTTTGGCAACGCCGCAGAATTGGTTATTGCCATCCTTGCAATCAGAAGCGGTTTGGTAGACATCGTGAAATATTCACTGATTGGCTCAATAATTGGCAATATCCTCCTCATCCTTGGGTTGAGTATATTTGTTGGAGGCATTAAATTTGGGGGACTGAAACTTAACTCAAGCATCACCAGTACGACAATAATCCACCTCTCCATGGCTGCAATGTGTTTTGCAGTACCCTCTATTTTTGTAAAAGAAAATACCCTCTTATCCCTTAATAAATACAGCATCTGCATCGCAATTGTTCTGCTAATGGTCTATTTTGTGGGGATGTTTTACACCATTATAAACCGGGAAGATAAAGAAGCAACGCGGGTCATCCGAGAGGAAATTGAATCTACTGCGCCTGACTGGAGTATGACAAAAAGCCTTACTGTACTGATCTTGGCAACCATAGGGCTTGTTTTTATCTCTGAAATTTTGGTGCATCAGATAGTACCACTCGTTGAATCCACTCATATTCCACCAGCCTTTGTGGGTTTAATTATACTGCCACTGGTCGGCAACGTGGCTGAACATTCTGTAGCTATTGGCTGCGCCATGAAGAACAAGATTAATCTGAGTCTTGCTATCGCCGCCGAAAGCAGTACGCAAATTGCACTCTTTGTATCGCCCATCTGCGTCCTTATTGCCGGGCTTTTTGGTCAAAATTTCAATTTGATATTTAACAAAATCGAATTGATTACACTAGGCATGTCCATTGGCGGAACATGGCTTGTCGTCCATGACAACAAGAGTAATTGGTGGGAGGGGTTTTCGCTGTTGTCTTTCTACCTCATTATTGCCATTGCCGCATATTTTTTATAAGATATAAGCCATGTACCTTATCAAAATCACCACTCTGTGAAAGGGGATAAAGACATTGAGTTATCTCCAAAACAAAAATGTAATCCGCTGGTTGGGCATAGCAAGTTTTATATATGCGATCATATGTCTTCATGGTTGCGCCCAATTACAGACCAAAGAAAGTACCCTTTCCCCCCCTCATAAAAAATATACGGTAACCATGCCTGCGAATGGATGGGAACCGATTAAATTAGATAAAGGGGATTTAGCATTATGGCATAAACAACATCATGCCATGATTGCCTTCATTTCCACCAATGTAGACGATAAAGAGGTTTCGCTTGAGATGTTAAATAGCCAGCTTTTTATTGGCATAAAAGGAAAGGAAATATTATTGAATGAATCAACGACTGTTGATAATCAAAATGCAATACATACAATGTTGGCAGGTGAAATGGATAATTGCAAATTGAAGATTGATTCCTATGTCATCAGGGCAGGAAATTATATTTATGATTTGGTATACTGGGCGCCGTCAGATTCATTTGATTATGTGAAGGGTGATTTTGAGAATATGGTGCGATCTTTCAAATTCACACAGTAATATTGATGGGTCTGACACGCTTGACCCATGCTACTATACTTTTGAGCAACCGAGATGACTTTAGCCATGAGCATAACCTAGCGGTTATGCTTACTAGTTTGAAACGACTGAACATGAACGTAGCGATCTAACTTTGTATAACAACCCGTTTATTAAAGAATATCAAGAATCTCATTATGAATATTTTATTATCCATTGATGTCGTAGCTAAAAAGTCCATACTTTTAATTGGACAGGCAACCATATTGGCAATTAAAGGTTTTTTGGGAATTTTTGTACC
The DNA here is from genome assembly GCA_001824485.1 of Planctomycetes bacterium GWA2_39_15. GTDB lineage: Bacteria > Planctomycetota > Brocadiia > Brocadiales > Brocadiaceae > 2-12-FULL-39-13. Next base: position 8,032 of record MHXP01000143.1, read on the forward strand.
TCCATTTAATTTGAGATTGGCGCTCCGGGAAATGGACAACTTCGGCACAGGCTCACTCCTGCTCGTCGACATCATAGCGTTATTCACAGGAATGGTAATGGCGCTTCAAACAATCTATGGTTTACGTATGTACGGCGCTGAGATGTATGTAGGCAGTGTTGTTTCCCTTTCGCTTGTGAGGGAGTTAGGCCCGGTCCTGTCGTCTATCATGGTAGGCGCAAGGGTAGGGTCTGGTATTGCAGCAGAGATTGGCTCCATGCAAGTGACAGAGCAGATTGACGCCATGAGGGCGCTTGGGGCAAGCCCTATTAAAAAACTGGTAACCCCAAAGATATTTGCAGCAATGATTACATTGCCCCTCCTTACTGTCACTGCAGATATTATTGGCATTTTTGGCGGAATGATAATTGCATTGTTTGAGCTTGAGATAGACCGCACTTTTTATATTAATTCCGTCTTGACGACTATTACAATTTCTGATTTATTGAGCGGTATTGGAAAGACTGTATTTTTCGGATTGCTCATAGCTGTGCTTGGTTGTTTTTTTGGGTTAAGAACTACAGGAGGAACAACAGGTGTGGGGCGTTCTACAACAATTACCGTCGTAACCACATCTATCTTAATCCTGATTTCTGATTTTTTTCTGACAAAATTATTTTTAATCATTTTCTAGTTATTTTTAAGACACCAAGACACGAAGACATAAAAAAGAATATGAAGTTTGAGCCACTTTCCAAAAGAGAAGAGGATATAGCAAAAATAATTGTTGATGCAGCATGCTGTGTACATAAGGAATTGGGACATGGTTTACTTGAAAAAGTGTATGAAATTTCTTTTTGTCATGAGCTTACCAAAAGAGGTCTTCTTTATCAAAGACAGATAGATGTTCCTATTGTTTATGATGGTGTAACCTTTGATGAGGGTCTAAGATTAGATGTATTAGTTGAGAATCTTATCATTTGCGAACTCAAAGCAATGAATAATATGAATCCAATTTGGGAAACCCCAAGTGTTAAGCCATTTGAAACTAACTAGACGTTTAGGAATTTCAAAGTTGAGATTCTTCGTCGTTTCACTTCTCAGAATGACACTGTTAGTCATTCTGAGCGCAAGCGAAGAATCTAATTTAATGTTCAGGAATTTCAATCATGCATAGTTTCCCCTCTAGAAAGAGGGGATAAAGGGGTGTGTAAATATGCTGTAACACACCCCCGTACCCTCTTTTTAGAGTGGAGATTTAAAGTCGCTGCCGAAGGCAGCCTAATTAAAGATAGCTGTTATCAGATAATTTGGTAAGCTGTTGATATTTAATAATTTCTCTGTGGTTAGGTTTTGACAATACTTAACAAAGTAATGGTGTGGATCAACCGCAAGTGTTAAGAATGGAGAGGTGAAATGCCCGGATTGTGCGTCTCACGGATTAGTAGGTTGGTGATAGGCATGGTATTAATCGTGCTTGGCGTAACCCAGCCGTTGTGGGTGGAGGTCAATGCCTACGGGGAAGGGTGGTACAGCGGTTGGCAATTACGGAAAGCCATTACCATAGACGCCACCAAGGTCGGCAGCACCGGCGCCCCACACACCAACTTCCCCGTCCTCATCAACCTCACCTCCGACTCCAGCCTAGCAGCACGCGCCCAGGCCGATGGCGATGACATCCTTTTCACCTCCTCTGACGGTACCACCAAGCTGAGCCACGAGATTGAGAAATACGG
>MHXP01000143.1:9988-10940 GCA_001824485.1 Planctomycetes bacterium GWA2_39_15
CGGGCCAAATCAATGTCGCGATAAGCCTTGACGGGACTGATGATTATATCGAAGCTCTGGATTCTCCATCTTTAAGTCCGACTTTAAATCTCACAATCTCGGCGTGGTTCAAAGCGACTTCGTTTCCGGGTGGTGATGCTTGGATTGTGGGGAAATACGACCCAAAAGCATATGGACTATGGACCACGACTGATAATGGTCCTAGGCAAGTAGGTGTTATTACAAACGCCGACGCGCCTCGGCGTTACTCTGCAACAACAATTGTTACAGGTCAATGGTATTATGTTGTTGGTGTGTTTACAGAGAGTACGTCGCTGAATCTCTATTTGAATGACGCACTTGATAATGGGGTAACTGCTGGGGCGATCACAACCATTAATGATACCACGGCGCCTCTTGATATAGGGAGACGATCTGCTGTTGGTGGTTTTTGGACTGGACAAATCGACGAAGTCCGCATCTCCAACTCTGTGCGCTCTGCTGGCTGGGGATTACCACTGAGTACAACAACCAGGGCACCAGGGCACGCCTACCACGTTCTATGCAGTGGGAGCAGCCACATCCTCACCAGCTAATTTCTTTCAATTATTTGAGTAATTCGTAAAGTAACGTGTAGGATGGGTGAAGCGAATGAGCACACAACGATTATGTTGAAAATAGATGGGTATGCATGAGCGGGTCAGGGGGTTGCGGGATTTAGGGATTGTAGCAAAGTAGGTTGGGTGAAACGAAGTGCACCCAACTCCTCCCCCTTTATCCCCCTCACAGGGGGAGGTGATGGGTTCGCTTTGCTTAACCCATCCTACATGACTTTAGTAATGCTACAGGCTCATAAAGTGAATTTAAAAAGTCCCATCACTGGAATGGATTCATTGGTGTGTAAAACAAATGTGGATTCTTTGTCTGGTAAAACCATTGATAAATTTTACATCGAAAGATAGTATGAGGTTTT
>MHXP01000144.1 GCA_001824485.1 Planctomycetes bacterium GWA2_39_15
CGAAAAATTAAAATCACGATTGGATAAATTTTTAGGAACACTCAGCAGATACAGCACTATTCTTAAAATAATAGCTGTTGACTCTATCTGGCGGTTTAAGAAAGAGTCATTTCTTATTCTTATCACTAACTTTTTTGGTGTTTTTTTTCAAGTATGGACTATTGGTCTGGCAATTTATTATGCACATGCGCTGGAAAAAGGAAACAACATTAAAATGCTTGGATATGAGTTTCAGACACGAAACTCTATAGGACTTCTTTTCGTTTGTGGAATGGGGGCATTGCTCTCCCTCCTGCTTTCTGCATGGTTGATTTATTTCTCCAGAATGAGAGGTCTCACGCTAAGGCGCAGATACGAGGAATTTTGCTCGAAAAGAGTGTTCGCATTATTTGGCTCCAACCTGAAGATTTGGGCGCCACCCGATAAGAGTTTTAGTGATAGCAACATTATTTTAAGGATTGCCCGTACAGACTCACGAAATATTGGCAGGGTGTTGTGGATGCTTTTAGACACTATTATTCCCGTTATTACTTTACTTGTATCCGTTGGCGTCTTATTTTATACCAATGCACCTTTAACTTTTCTGATGCTTGTCATTTTTGGGATCTCTTCCATTTTTCAATATAAGATAAGCGTAATGGGAGCCAAAAATTCAAGCCTGAGGGAGAAATACGCCAGAGGAGCCTCGCTTGAATATCAACAGATTATTTTGCGGCTAAAAGGAACATCTATCCCGCTGCCTGAGGATGAATCGTGGTTTAAAGAAAATATTTTCTCGGGTAAAATTAAGCAGTTTCTTGACGCACAAATAGGGCGTTTAAAGGTTGTAGAGAATAGTCAATTAGTCAGTAACATTTTGTTTGCAATAACTATTTTTGTAATCCTCCTTGCATTAGGAGCCGGCATTATCCTTAAGGGCGAAGGATGGGGCAATTTGATTGTGTACCTGGTTGCTCTGCGTTTTGGATTAGTAAACATGAAGCAATCCAGCAAGAAAATTACGGGCATCAACCGTTTCTATCCGCAGATAAAACGATATTTCCAATTCCTTGAAAGCACGGCTACACCAGCCGGTACAAAAGAGGAGCAATCTGTTAACTATTCAGTGACTACAGGCGCTAAACACATAGAAGGCTCTATGGGAAGCTATAACCTGTGTAAAGGGAGCAGAATCGGGCTTGTTAGCACGGTTGAACTGAATCGTTATACATTGGTTTTTATAGTTGGCTGCATGCTTGGGCATTCGCAGCAAGCAGTAAAAAGCGCCTTGAGTTCTATGTGGTTCGTAACTTCAAAGTATGGATATCTGCCTGGAGCATTAAGAGAGTCACTGGGACTTTCTCCAGAATATAGCTGGCAAGACCTTCATAGAGAGATGGAGAATGCTGGATTGTGGAACAGGGTAGAGGAACAATTGCCGCACGACCTGGATAAACCCATTTCACCTGATGTATGGAGCAGACTCGATTCCGTCCTGAAGTGTGCATTAGCAATGCTAAATGTTATAAATTCCAACCACAAATGGGTAATGATAGAAGAAGGTGTCTTGCAATTATTTTCTGAAACCACCTTTAATTTCTTCATGAACCGCCTTTCTGACAGGATAATGGTAATTGTCTTCAATAAGGACACAAAGACTCTTGGAAAATATAAAGAAGATATAATAGCTGTGATGGGAAGTGATAATATTATTGGACTGGGGTCTATCGGCTGGTTTATTGAAAATCAGCATAAAATTAAGGATATTTCGGCAAAGACTTTCAATAGAGATTTGCGTAAAGTCGGGGCGGATACGGATTCTGACGATGAGTTTGATGACGAGGATATCTAAGAGATGCGAATTCTATTTATTAGCCAATATTTTATCCCGGAAATAGGAGCAGCTTCAGAAAGGATAACAGGTTTAACATTTAACTTAAGCAAGCTTGGACACAAAGTTACAGTAATAACAGGTTTTCCTAATTATCCCATCGGGAGAATATATCCGGGTTATAGGAAAAAACTCTTTTCGATGGAACATAAGAATGGCGTTAGAATAATAAGAGTATGGTTGTTTGCATCACCCAAAACCGGGGCCGTTGCAAGGCTTTTGAATTACCTGAGTTTTATGCTCTCTTCGATTATAGCTGGTATTTTTACAGGAAGCACAGACTGTACGATTGCCACATCAGGTCCATTATTCACTGCATTAGCAGGATATATCATAAGCATAATTAAGAGGTCATCGTTTATTTTTGACGTTAGGGACATCTGGCCTGAGAGAATCTATGCCGGTACCAACATTAAAAGAGGGTTGATGATTAAAGCATTAGAAAAGGTTGAGATGCTCTTATATAAGAAAGCATCAAGGATTACTGCCGTTACCAACGGAGTTAAAGATAACATTGTCTCAAAAGGTATTTTTGGTGAGAAAACAACTGTAATAACCAATGGCGTGGACACAGGAATCTTTTTTCCTAAACCATCAAATAAATCATTAGCAGAAAAATTGGGGATTAAAGAAGACAATTTCACTGTAATCTATGTTGGAACGCTTGGGCTCCTACAGGACCTTCGGCTAATGGCAGCCTGCGCTGAACGGTTGAGATATTACAGTGACATCATATTTTTGATAATTGGAGGAGGCGCAAAACGTGATGAGTTTATTGATATGGTTAAAAACAAAAATCTTACGAACGTAAAGATTTTACCGCCAGTGCCTCCAGTGGAATTATGCGACTACGTTAATTTAGCTGACGTTGGGATAAACGCAAATACAGACCATCCCCACAATAATATGGCAATTCCTGTAAAAATATTTCCTTATATGGCATGCGCTAAGCCAATTATCCTGGCTAACACGGGCGAAATAGTTTATTTAGTTAAAAAGTACAATGTTGGACGGTGTGTGTCGCCCGGAAACGCCGAAGCGTTCACCGATGCAATTTTAGAGTTATATAATAACAGGAAATTGTGTAAACAGTTTGGAGAGAATGGTTATAAGTTGGTTAGCGAAAAATTTTCAATGAATAGACTTGCAGAAGACTTTTCGAATGTAATTTCCAACCGTTCCCCATTAACAAAGGGGGATTAAGAGGGCTGTCTGTGACTGTAGCTTGAGTATAAACTTGCCAAATAAAATGTTTTTACAGTATAGAGCATCGTATAAACTGTAAACGGAGGATGGTAAAATGAAAAGCATGTGCAAGATTTTTGTAGTGACATTGCTGGCTATGTCTTTTACTCAACATCTTCATGCTGAAAAGGAGAGTGTAGGCAAACCATCAAAATCAGAGGTTATGCAAAAGACCAGAAAACTCCAGATGCCTTTTATTGTTAATAATGGGCAGATTGATGAAAAAGTGAAGTATTATGCTATGACCCTTGGGGGTAGTGTATTTATAACAAAAGACGGAGAAATTGTTTATTCAATGCCTGTAAGAAGTTCGGAGATAGGAGTTAGGAATCATTATCTTACAGATAGTGGTATAAATAGGCAGGCAAGTCAGCGTATTGATGAACGGATGAACCGTGGAACAGAAATACAAGGTGTAACTCAAAACTTTGGTTTGGAATTTCCCTCTAACAAGAGGGGCGAAGGGGTGTGTTCTTTTGATGTTGAAACCCAGAGCACAAAACCAGATGTGAGGCATATTACTTTAAAAGAAACTCTTGTGGATGGGAAAATATGTAAAATAAAAGGCGAAGACAAGGCAGTAACAAAGGTAAGCTGTTTCAAAGGCAGAGCCCCTTCAAACTGGAAATCGGATATTCCGACTTATGACGTTGTAACGCTTGGAGAGGTATATAACGGAATAGAATTAAAATTAAAGGCTTATGGGAATACAGTTGAAAAACTATTTTATGTAAAGTCAGATGCAAGTCCTGACAGAATAAAATTAAGTTTTGAGGGTGCAAATGATTTAAGAATAAATAGAAGAGGAGAGCTTGAAGTAGAGACAGAATGTGGAACTGTTAAATTCACAAAACCAGTGGCATATCAGGTAATTGACGGGAAGAGGGTAGAAGTAGCAGTTGAATATAGCATTCAGAAGCCAGAAGACAGAAGTCATAAGCAGGAAGTAAGAGGGAGCAGCAAAGAAACGGGGATGGGGAGAATAGGAGAATATCTAACCTCAAACTTCCAACCGCCAACTTCCAATCTACAATTCGAAATCCAAAATCCAAAATCTAAAGTTTCGCACTCCGAAATCCACTCTCCGCATTTTGAATATGGCTTCAAAGTGGCATCCTACGACAGAACAAAAGAACTCATTATAGACCCCCTTCTTGCATCTACATTTCTAACTGAAAAAGCCTCCGTAGACACACCATCTTTTATAACCATAGACTCTAAGGGTAATTTATATATTGCTTCTAGTGATTATGAGTGTTGTATATCTATATTTAAACTAAATAGTGATTTAACAAATTTGCTTGCATCTATATATTTGGAAGGTTCTGGAAGTGGGAATTATTGTAGTTCTATAGTTATAGGTTCTGATGGTAACGTATATTTAACGGGTTATACCCTGTCATCTGATTTCCCAACAACCGCCGGTGTTTATGATACTACTTACAATGGTGCTTATAATACTACTTTCGTATCTAAACTGAATAGTGAGTTAACAAATTTACTTGCATCTACATATTTGGGAGGTTCTGGTAGTGATAGAAGTCACTCAATGGTATTAGGCTTAGATGGGAATATATATGTAACGGGCGATACGCTTTCGTTAGATTTTCCAGTAACTGCAGGCGCTTATGATACTACGATGAGCAGCGATGATAAAGGTGCAAATATATTTATATCAAGGTTGAATAGTGATTTGTCAAGCCTTATTACGTCCACATATTTGGGAGGAAATAATAGTGATCAGGGCTACGGTATTGCTGTTGACTCTAGCGCAGATGTATATGTTGTTGGACGCACTTATTCAAAAAATTTTCCAACAACAAAAGATGCTTATGATAGTTCATATAATGATGACAAAAACTTTGATGTCGTTGTTTCAAAACTAGATGGTAATTTATCAAATCTCCTTGCATCTACATATCTCGGTGGATCAGACACAGATTACCCTACTTCTATAGTTATAGGTTCGGATGGAAATGTGTACGTATCTGGTGTGACAGAATCATTAGATTTCCCAACTAGTGAGAATGCTTATGATACATCTCACAATTGCGTTGATGATGCATTCTGGGGGTACGGTTTAATTGATATATTTGTATCAAAGCTAGATGGCGATTTGAAGAACATTCTTGCTTCTACATATTTGGGTGGAAGTTACCCCAGTTTTTGTAATTTTGCAACTCTTGATTCTGTTGGAAATATTTATGTAGCTGGTTGGACGGCATCAGAAAACTTTCCAACAACCAAGGGTGCTTATGATGATTCATATAATGATAGTTATGTGGGTTCTGCTGATGCAATTGTATCAAAGTTGAATGGCAACTTAACAAAACTGCTTGCGTCCACATTTCTTGGCGGCTCTGGCAAGGATTTTGGTGATTCTTTAGCCCTAGACACAAATAGAAACGTATATGTTACTGGTAATACCGATTCAATAGACTTTCCAGTGACTCCTGACGCGTACAATACTTCTTATGAAGAGGATAGTACTTATAATAGTTTTGTTTCAAAGTTTGATAGCAATCTTTCTGCAGACACTTCAACGGGTAGAATATATGGTTATGTGAAAGACGCTAACGGCGAACCAATTGAATCTGCAAAATTAAAACTCAAGGGGGAAAATACAAAGTTTAAAGATATTAAATTTTCAGATGAAAATGGGTTCTTTGAATTTGCATATTTAGGGGCAGACTCTTATAAAATTACAGCAACTAAAGAGGGTTACAAAAAAGAACAACAGGATGTGGAACTTGGACAGGGTGAAGAGGAAGCGGTTGAAATCGTAATGGAGACAAAATAAAATCAAAGATAAAATGCATATCAAAATGTAATTAGAAGCTGGAGGCTGGAAGATAGAATTATACAGAATAATTTTAGTTTTGTAGTTTGAGTTTTTAGGATTAACATTTTGTGATTTAGAAGTTTTAAGATCTGAGTAATCTGTGGTTATTGTCTTCTGATTTGTCATTTTGCCTTTTAATTTCTAATCTTTGATATTAAAATATCCCGCTGTGTCCTCTGTGGTTAGATTTTAACAATACAAATAAAAAGGAAAACATAATGAAAACCAGCAAATTCATAGGTCTCATCGGTCTCGGCTACTGGGGAAAGAATGTTCTGCGTAATTTCTATGAACTCGGTGCGCTTCACACCGCTTGCGATACAGACCAGCACACACTCGCAGAGCGAAAGAAGGAATTCCCAAATGTGAGTTATACAGACTCATTTGAGGCTATGCTGCAGAATTCTGATATAAAGGCTGTTGCTATTGCCACGCCTGCGGTTACTCATTATGAGTATGTAAAGCAGGCGCTGTTTGCTGGCAAGGACGTTTATGTTGAAAAGCCTCTCGCCCTTACAGTAAAAGAAGGGCAGGAAATTGTAGATATTGCTGAAAAAGAAAAAAGAATTCTGATGGTGGGACATATCCTCCAGTACCACCCCGCGGTTATAAAACTCAAAAAATTCATAGCTTCTGGCGAGTTGGGAAAGGTAGAGTACATTTATTCTAATCGTCTTAATATCGGAAAACTACGAACCGAAGAGAACATCCTCTGGAGCTTTGCCCCTCACGACATATCAGTCATCATAATGCTTCTTGAACAGGACCCCATTGCTGTAACGGCATTTGGGGGCGATTATCTGAATAAGGGAATTTACGATACGACATTGACCACTTTAGAGTTTAAAAACGGCGTAAAGAGCCATATCTTTGTAAGCTGGTTGCATCCATACAAAGAGCAAAAGTTAATAGTTGTCGGCTCAAAGGCAATGGCTGTCTTTGACGATATGAGTAAAGAAAAGCTTTTTCTCTACCCGCACAGGATAGAATGGAGGAACGGTAAAATACCCGTTGCGCAAAAGGCTGACTATCAGGTCATCCCTGTAGAAAGCGGAGAGCCGCTGAATCTCGAGTTAAGCCATTTTATTGATTGCGTGCTCCAGAGAAAAAAGCCAATGACAGATGGCTATGAGGGACTGAGGGTATTAAAGGTACTGGAATTGGCAGAAAGCTATCTCTCTTCTTGCGTTTCACATAAAAATTCTTGTTTCATACACGAAAGCAGCTATGTTGACGAAGGAGTTCAGATAGGTGAGGGAACGAAGATATGGCATTTTTCTCATATCCTTAAAGGTTCGAGGATTGGGAAAAATTGCGTAGTAGGACAGAACGTAGTAATAGGCAATGATGTGACAATAGGCGACAGGTGCAAGATACAGAATAACGTGTCTGTTTATAAAGGCGTAATCCTAGAGGATGAGGTTTTCTGCGGTCCGTCATGCGTGTTTACCAATGTATATAATCCAAGGGCATTTATAGAACGAAAGCATGAGTTTATGAATACGCTTGTAAAGAAAGGCACCACCATCGGTGCAAACGCAACAATTGTCTGCGGCGTTACAATCGGGCAATATGCAATGATCGGCGCTGGCGCTGTGGTTAAGTCTGATGTTCGTGACCATGCCATAGTCGTTGGTGTTCCAGCCAGACAGATTGGTTGGGCGTGCAGGTGTGGGACGACATTAAATTTTAATAACGAACATGCGGTGTGTAATTATTGTAGAAATAACTACGTAATGAAAGGTGAAACGATAGTAAACGAATTAAATTAATCCCCCTTAGTTTCCCTTTAGTAAAGGGGGATTTGCCAATTTAATTATTTTGTTTACTATATATTTTTTCTAGTGGAGACTAATAAATGAAAAAATGCATTGCTGTATTGGCTGGAGATGGGATTGGACCAGAGATAATGAAAGAA
>MHXP01000145.1 GCA_001824485.1 Planctomycetes bacterium GWA2_39_15
GGAAGGGATAAATGCTGAAAGCATATAAGCATGAAGCCTACTCCAAAACTAGATATCATTTTCCATTTATGGAAGAGAGACACCTTGAAGACTACGAGGTTGATAGGCCAGAGGTGTAAGTGTAGTAATATACTAAGCTGACTGGTACTAATTAGTCGAAAAGCTTGACTTTATTATTATCTTTCCATACAAAGCATCAATTGTTACCGTTAAGTCATTCATGATTCTGAAGTTATTTATTTTCCGGTGGGCATAGTAAGAATGAAACACCCGTTCCCATTCCGAACACGGTAGTTAAGCTTCTTACGCCGATGGTAGTGGCGAAAGCTGTGAGAGTAGGTTACTGCCGGGAATAATCAATAAACCCGTCTCGAAATATCGAGATGGGTTTTTTGTTTTTTTAAAGTTATTTTTAAATATAATAAAAAAATAATTAGTTATTATATAAATAATTTTTATATGCTTTCAAAAGAGGATATATTTAAAAAGTATCTCGCATCAAAAAATTTAAAATTTACTACTGAAAGACAGGTAATATTAGATAGAGTGTTTGCAGACCACAAACATTTTGAAGCAGATGAACTTTTAGTAGATCTCAGACTCAATGATTTAAAAGTTTCAAAGGCTACGATTTATCGTACCTTAGCTTTGCTTGTACAGAGCGGCTTGTTAAGAGAAGTTATTTATGGTGAGAGACATGCGCACTACGAACACGTATATGGGCATGAACATCATGACCATTTAGTTTGTAATAATTGCGATAAAATAATTGAGTTTACGGAACATAGGATAGAAAAACTACAAGAAGAAGTTTGTAAAAAATATAAATTTAAGGCAGAGTCTCATCGTTTACAGATACAAGGTTTATGCGAAAACTGTAGCAAGAAGAATAATTGTGCAGTAAAATAATTATATTTCTAAGTTGGGGGTGTATTTTATGTCTAGGGTATGTGTAATATGTGGGAAAAAAACCGAGGTGGGCAATCAAATCGAACGCCGGGGTTTGGCTAAATGGAAGGGTGGTGTTGGAAGAAAAATTACAGGAAAGACAAAAAGGAAATTTAAGCCAAATTTACAAAGGGTAAAGGCGAATGTTGATGGAACAATTAAAAGAATTAAAGTCTGTACTCGATGCATCAGCGCAGGTAAAATAGTAAAAGCTGTTTCGAGACAATTATAATTAAGAAATAAGATTGATTCAATGTATTTATGAAAATAGGCATAAAAGATATTGAATATATTGCCACTCTTTCAAGAATTGAGCTTAGTGATACCGAGAAAGAGATGTATGTACACCAGATTGATGATATTTTATCATATATTGAAAAACTTAATAAATTAAACACAGAAAAAGTAAAACCCGTGACCCACACGGTAAATATAAATAATGTATTTAGAGAAGACAGGTTAGAAACGTCAACTCCTTTAGAAGTTGTTCTGCTAAATGCCCCTTCCAAGATGGGTGCTTTTTTCAAAGTACCAAAGGTAATTGAATAGAAAGTTTGAAATAAAAAGTGTCTTTAAAACTTTTAGAAATTACCGCACACCAATTAAAAGAAAAATTATTATCCAGAGAAATACAGGCTACTTTTCTTACAAAAAAATTATTTGAATGGATAAAAGAAATTGAGCCGAACATCCAATCCTACATCTCCCTGAATGAAGATGAAGCCCTGGAAAAGGCGAAAGAAATTGATAGAAAAATAGAAAACGGCGAGAAGATTGGTTTACTTGCCGGTGTTCCAATTGCTGTCAAAGATAATATCTGCACAAAAAACATTCATACCACATGTGCCTCGAAGATTCTAAAAAACTTCATTCCTCCATATGATGCTTATGTTGTTAAACGTCTAAAAGAAGAAGATGCTATAATTATTGGCAAGACGAATTTAGACGAATTTGCAATGGGGTCTTCTACGGAAAATTCTGGTTATAAGATAACTCGCAATCCTTGGGATACAGAGCGTGTTCCAGGTGGATCAAGTGGTGGTTCATCTGCTGCTGTTGCTGCAGGTCTTGCCTATATGGCGCTTGGCTCAGATACAGGTGGATCTGTCAGGCAGCCTGCCGCATTATGCGGGATTGTTGGTTTAAAACCAACATATGGCAGGGTATCGCGATATGGTCTGGTTGCCTTTGGGTCTTCTTTGGATCAAATCGGTACGTTAACAAAAGACGTCAGGGATGCTGCAGTGTTATTGCAAGTGATTGCAGGCAAGGATTCGTACGATTCAACATCTGTTCAAATTCCGGTTCCAGATTATATAAATGGAATTGATGCAAGCATTCAAGGCGTAAAAATTGGTATTCCACAGGAATATTTTACCAACGGTATAAATACAGATGTTCTTGATTCAGTTAAAAACGCCTTAAAGGTGTATGAACGTCTTGGTGCAAAAATTGTTGATATATCATTACCTCACACAGAATATGCAGTTGCAGTTTATTATATTGTGGCAAATGCAGAGGCAAGCTCTAATCTGGCAAGGTACGATGGTGTCAAATATGGTTATAGAACTAATGATGTTCGTGGGATAATTGACATGTATAGCCGTACCAGATCAGAGGGATTTGGTAACGAAGTTAAACGCCGTATTATGCTTGGAAACTATGCACTTAGCTCTGGATATTATGATGCTTATTATCTGAAGGCATCTAAAGTAAGAAATTTAATAAAAAATGATTTTGACGCCGCCTTTGAAAAGGTTGATTGTATAGTTTGCCCCACATCCCCTGTCCCGGCTTTTAAGATTGGGGAGCGTGCTAACAATCCTTTAGAAATGTACCTTTCTGATATTTGCACTATTCCTGCTAACCTTGCAGGGATTCCGGGCATTTCGATTCCCTGTGGATTTTCAAAAGAAGGATTGCCTATCGGAATGCAAATTTTAACAAGACATTTTGAAGAGAAAAAATTATTACAAATTGCTTATGCTTTTGAACGGGAGACGGATTTTCACTTAAAGAAACCTGTATTGAAGGGTTCGATAGCGTAGGGATAATTAAATTCAAAAAAAGCCACAGAGCGCACAGAGGGCGTAGAGAAAAAATTCTGTGGTCTCTGTGGCAATTGAATTACAGAGGGTTGTTTATTATGGAATACGAAGTAGTAATTGGTTTAGAAACCCATGCAGAACTAGCTACCGTAACCAAACTATTTTGCGGGTGCAGTACGAAATTCGGCGCTGAACCTAATACACAGGTATGTCCCGTATGTCTTGGCATGCCAGGCGTTTTGCCTGTAATGAATAAAAAGGCTTTTGAATATGCACTTAAAGCAGCGGTTGCTTTGAGTTGTGAAATTAACAATTTTACAAATTTCGACAGAAAAAGTTATTATTACCCAGATTTACCAAAAAATTACCAAATATCTCAAAATTATCACAATTTAGGCATAAATGGATATATGGATATTATCGTTAATGGTTCTGTAAAGAAAATTCATATCCATAATGTTCATCTGGAAGAAGAGGCAGGTAAACTTATTCATTCTGAAGATTCCGGGGCTAATTACAGCCTTGTTGACTTCAACAGGGCTGGTGTTCCACTGCTTGAGATTGTATCTAGTCCTGATATGCGAAATGTAAACGAAGTGGATAGCTATATGCAGACCTTAAGAAAGATACTTTTGTATACTGAGATTTCCGATTGCAAGATGCAGGAGGGTTCTCTTCGCTTTGAAGCAAGTATTTCTCTCAGGAAGAAAGGCTCAGATAAACTAGGCAACAGGGTTGAAATAAAAAACCTTAACTCAATGAAGTCTGTTATAAAGGCAATTGAATATGAAGCCGCCAGACAGTCTGAATTGCTAGACGGTGGAAAAGCGATTGATAGGGAGACACGTTTGTGGGATGAGGTAAACGGGAAGAGTGCACGCATGCGCTCAAAGGAAGAGGCGCAGGATTATCGTTATTTTCCAGAACCAGACCTTTTGCCTGTTTTGATTGATGAGAAATGGTTATCCACAATCAAGTCCTCCATACCTGAACTTCCTCTGGAAAAGAAGCAGAGATACATTGAATCGTTTAAACTCTCTGATTATGATGCGGGCGTGCTTACCGAAGAAAAAGTGCTTATTAATTTATTTGAAGAATGTGTAAAAATCATGGATCGCCCGAAAGCCTTTTGCAACTGGATTACCAATGATTTACTGCGAGAGGTCAAAGACAAGAAGTTAGACATTAACGATTTGAAAATCAAGCCCAAACAACTTGCGTCTCTGGTTGAAATTATTGAGAAAGGCACCATCAGTAGTACCATTGCAAAAGAAGTTTTTTCTGAGATGATTCAAACGGGCAAAGAACCCCAGAAAATTATAGAAGAAAAAGGAATGGCGCAAATCAGCGACGAAGGACTGATTGAATCGGTCGTGGATAAAGTGATAGCGAATAATCCAAACGTGATTGAAGATTACAAAAAAGGGAAGAAAAACGCCCTTGCATTTCTCGTTGGTCAGGTAATGAAGGAAACCAAAGGCAAGGCGAATCCCAAAATCGTCAATGAACTTTTGAGTAAGAAAATAGTGGACATCAATTGAACTTTTAAGGGAAAATTATGACTTACCCTGAGGCAGTGATTCTTGCTATTATTGAAGGCGTTACCGAGTTTCTACCTATTTCGTCTACCGGTCACATGGTAATTGCTTCAACTTTCATGGGTATTAGCAAAGATACCCTCACAAAGAATTTTGAAATTATCATTCAATTTGGGGCGATTCTGTCAGTAATAGTACTCTACTGGCGCAAATTTTTTACCTCCTTTCGTTTCTACTTAAAGCTGGCGTTTGCATTCCTTCCCTCTGCCGTTCTGGGCGCTTTGTTTGGCAATTACATTGATATGCTATTGGAAAATATCTGGGTGGTAATTGCCACAATTTTCTCCGGAGGAATTATCCTGGTTTTTGTGGATAAATGGTTTAAACACGGAGATGAAAGGGGAGAACAGGAGGTATCATGGATGCAGGGACTGAAGATAGGTGGTTTCCAGTGTATATCAATGATACCCGGTGTGTCGCGGGCAGCAGCAACCATTATTGGAGGAATGGCTGTGGGACTCAACCGGAGGACTGCGGCGGAATTTTCATTTTTTCTTGCCGTACCGACAATGCTTGGCGCCTGTGTTATGAAAATAAAGGATTCATACACAGCAATACAGAATCATGACATAGTCGTAATGCTGGTAGGAAGCATTGTGGCGTTTGTTGTAGCAATGCTCGCTATCAAGGCATTTATAGGGTTTTTAAACCGGTACGGGTTCAAATGGTTCGGGTATTACCGAATCATCCTGGGCGTGGTGTTAGCCGGCATCGTATCTTTTATGAAAATACACGTATAATTTCAGAACAATTGCGCATGAAGGGGTTTAGTGGTTAATTTTTTGCCTTGAAATGAAAAGACCATCAAATAATTGTAGAAGAGAAAGGAATGGCGCAAATCAGTGACGAAGGATTGATTGAATCGGTAATTGA
>MHXP01000146.1:0-4332 GCA_001824485.1 Planctomycetes bacterium GWA2_39_15
GAGAATGTTTATTCACTCTTAAGCAAGGCCATCTTTAATTTGTTTAGAGAGAATGTTTATTCACTCTTAAGCAAGGCCATCTTTAATTTGTTTAGAATTTTGTTTATCATACATTATTCGGTAGTAAGGCTGTCTTTATTGAAATTTAAAGACCCTATTCACTTTGCGTCCCCTAATCACTTAGGGTTTGCCCTTATCGTAATGCACAAATATATTTAAAATCAAAAATAATCGAATCGCGGGGAATATCATAACATTATTAATATCTCTGTCAAGTAAATTTTAAGTATTGGATTTTGGGTAAGACAAAAACACTTGCCAGAATAAACAAAAAACTGTAAGATTGCTTTTTATGAAAGAAGCCATGTTTTTTGAGAAACTTGAGAATAACAAGGTAATATGCAATCTTTGCCGTCATAACTGTGTTATCGAGGATGGCAAAAAAGGCATTTGCCGGGTCAGAGAAAATCAAGGCGGTGTACTTTACTCACTAGTTTACAAAAAACTCATTTCAGAAAATATTGATCCTATTGAAAAGAAACCCCTTTATCATTTTTATCCTGGCACTACCTCATTTTCAGTCGCAACGGTGGGATGCAATTTCAGATGTTTGAACTGCCAGAACTATGAGATATCACAACTGCCGAAGGATCATGACCAGATAGTGGGTAGAGACGTTGCCCCTGAAGAGATCGTTGAGGATGCCTTGAGTTACCACTGTAAGAGTATTGCCTATACTTACACGGAACCTACCATTTTTTTTGAGTACGCCTATGAAATAGCAAAAATAGCCACGCAAAAGTCTCTTAAGAATGTATTTGTAACTAACGGATATACAACAAGAGCCGCTCTTAAAACAATAAAACCCTATCTTCACGCAGCAAATGTAGATTTAAAAAGTTTTTCTGATGCAACATATAAAAAGCTGTGTGGAGCACGATTAGAACAGGTACTAGATTGCATACGTTCTTATAAAGAACTGGGCATCTGGATTGAAATTACCACATTGATTATCCCGGAAATTAACGATTCGGAGTCTGAACTGAGACAAATCGCTGAGTTTATAAAGAGTGTGGGACCTGAAATACCCTGGCATGTAAGTCGGTTTTATCCAGGATATCGGCTAATGGAAAAACCTCCCACTCCTGTTGATACGCTCAGAAAGGCACGCGAAATAGGTATTTCGGCAGGTTTACGTTACGTTTATGAAGGCAACGTACCAGGCGAAGGAGGAGAAAATACCCATTGCTATAAATGCAAGAAAGTCCTTATCAAAAGATATGGATATCAAATCGTTGAAAACAACATCGTCAATTTGAAGTGCCCGGAATGTAATACGGCCATAGACGGCATCGGCATGTAACAAGAAATTACGATTTACGATTTTAGATTTACGATTTACAATCATAAATTGTAAATCGTAAATCTAAAATATCTTAGTTCTCGTTTGCCCAATTTTAGGAGGTTGTATGATTACATTAAAGAAGATACTGTGTCCTGTAGATCATTCTGAATGTTCGTATCTTGCCTTAAAATATGCCATTTCTCTGGCGTTAAAGGACGAGGCAAAGTTATATCTCATGCACGTGATCGATGCTCGTTTATACGACACAGAAATATACAAATTCAGCTCATATAAACCCAACGAGATTGATATGTCTAAAATTCGCGAAGATTTGATGAAAAGCCTGCCAGAGGGGACAACGGATGTATTGGAGATAGAAACAATAGTAGTAAAAGGCGTACCTTTTAATGAAATTATTAATGCAGCTACGGAAATTAACGTAGATCTTATTGTAATCGGTACACACGGTAGAACAGGACTTACTCACATCATGATGGGAAGTGTAGCGGAAAAGGTTGTGCGTAAAGCCTCATGTCCCGTACTTACGGTTAGAATGTCTCCTCCTATTCCCAGTGCAAGCTAAAATTAGAGGCAGGAATTCACATCGAAATTTTTATTCCTTATGCCTATACTCTAATAAAATAATTTTTAATTTAGGCAATAAACTATTTAATCATCAATAAAAAAGCCATTGCAATGTAACAAGTACACTGCAATGGCTCTATCACAAAGGGGGTCCTTGGGAGAAATCTACCTTTGTTTACCGTACTGAATATTTTCCCATATGCCTGTCATGTAATTCACCGATCTTCGACTTATTCCAGTTGGATACTCTGCTGTAATATCCAACAATTCGGGTTACTCCATTAAGACGCGTAAAGATTCCCGTTTCAAGGGCATTGATAACCGATTTTAAATCTTGCCGAATCACCGAATCAACATCTATGGCAAATGCACATTCTAATTTGTAGTTAATAATCTTTAAACAATCCTCTTTAGGCGTATTTCCGGGAAGATCACCATCTATCTCTAAAAACTCATGCCCTTCAATTGCCGCATCAAAGGCACTCAGCTTCTCTTCAATAAAATACTGTATATCATCTTTGTTACCCGTTCTCTCTAACACCGAAGGTCTTTCCAGCATTGCCGTTGTCATTTCTTCGTATCTCCTTTATTATTTGTGTTTTTTATCTCTTTACCCTATAAATAACAAAATTTTTTGAAATATTAAAAAATCAAGCAGGATAATTTTACGAAAACTTACAAATTATTTAGATTTAAACATACCTCTTATACAGATATTTCTTTTCTTTCACCTCCTTTCCCTAACAAAATCCATCATAACCTGCTTACAACATATTGTACGTTCATTACGGTGAGAAAATATATCACAAAAAAAAACTTTGTCAAGAGGAAAACACAATATTTTGTATTTTTTTTAAAAACTACTACAACATATAGAGAATTAAGTATTTTCTATCGTTGGCTATCTGCAATTTAATAGCTTTTTGAGAGCAAATCAACATGTTGTATGTATGAAACACTGTCTTGTAACAAGTTTTTTATTGAAAGAAATACTTACACGTAGTAGAATTTATTCTGTGAAAAAGGCAGCCATTTTTGACATTGACGGAACAATTATCAAGAATATCTCTTCAGAAAGGGTACTTTTCCGCTATCTTATTGAAAAAAGGATTGTCACCTCCAAGGATCTATTTCAGCTTGCAAGCGCTTTTATAAACAACCTGTTACGTCTAAAAGGGTTATATGTTAGAAAAAATAAATATTATTTAAAAAACAAAGAATATGAAAAAATTGTATCCACCGTAAAAGATTGTTTTAAAGAACGGATTTCACCGCATATCTCAGCAACCGCTCTAATGGAAATAGACAGGTTAAAAAATGAAGGTTATTTAATTATTTTATTATCAGGAACATTAAGCCCTTTGGTAGAATGTTTCAAGAAATATTGTAACGCTGATATAGCTGTGGGGACTAGCCTCTCTGTGGACGAAGAGGGCAGAATTACAGGAGAAATAAATGGAATACATTCTTATAGCAGCGGAAAAGTAAAGACTGTTAAGAGACTTGTTGAAGAGCACAATATAGACCTCTCTTCCTCTTATGCTTATGCAAATCAATACCTGGATGTAAAATTTATGCGTATGGTAGGATATCCTGTAGCAGTAAACGCAAGCCCTATGCTTCGATTATATGCAAATATCAATAGGTGGAAGATAATGGAATTTTAAGGGGAAAGTATATGAATATTTATGAATTAGTGAAGAAAAGACGGAGTATTCGTTCTTACAAACCAGAACCAGTTGAAGAAGAAAAGTTAAGTCAAATATTGGAAGCTGCTCGATCTGCTCCTAGCGCTGCCAATAGACAACCTATTTATTTCATAATTATCAAGGACGAAAAAACTAAGTTACAATTGAAAAAGGCTTACAACGAAGAATGGTTTTATACGGCACCCGTAATTATCTGCGCCTGCAGTATCCCGGAAAAGGCATGGAAACGAGGCGATGGGAAAAACTACGCAGATATTGACGCCACAATTGCAATGGACCATCTCATTCTTGCTGCAACAGAGGAAGGGCTGGCTACGTGTTGGATTGCAGCTTTTAAAGTCCCCATCATAAAATCCATTCTAAACTTACCCCCTGGAATGGAACCTGTAGCACTAACACCTCTTGGATATCCTTTGGATATTCCTGAATCCACGTATCGTAAACCCTTAGAAGAAATGGTTAAAATTATTTAACGGGAGGCAGGCATCCTTAACCGGTCCCGTAACTCTCCGGCATTTTTAATAACATTTTTTTGAGTTTCTTCTTTTGGTAGCTGTTTTAAAGGTTCTAACTGGTACGTAAGATAATGTTCATCCTTCAGTTTAACAGGTATCACAAGTTCAGAAAAAAAGTCAAAGGGGAAAATTTGATATAGGGGCGGTTTGATCTTCTCATAAACAATCTTTCTTTCAT
>MHXP01000146.1:4387-5611 GCA_001824485.1 Planctomycetes bacterium GWA2_39_15
AAACACAACCACATGCGGCACAACTTAGCATACAAACGGTAATAAATACGCTTATTTTTTTAGAAAATTTCCCGTACACTTTTAACCTTTATCCAAAGACTCTGTTGAAAGATCAATAATCTCTGCACGTAATGTTTCAAGATCAAGCACCATTACAGTACTTTTGCCATTCAACCACCCACAACATTCACCAGGATTAACATACATCGGACTTCCGTACTTAATCTCAGGAGTATGCGTATGGGCACTTACAATAATGTCAGTGTTCATCTTCGACCTTTTTGAAAGACTCTCAAGCATGTGGGTTACAATAATGTGTTTCCCGTCCAAAATGACATCGTAGGGTGGTTCGTGGATATCCTTACATACACCAAGTAAACCCTTCCTTTCGCCATCGTTGTTGCCAAACACGCCTATAAATTTTGACTTCAGTTTCAATAATTCTTTTAACGAAAAAGGGGCAACATAGTCACCTGCATGGATGACATACTTAATATCCTGGGTATTAAAAAAATGAACTGCCTTTTGAATCGCAGTAATATTATCGTGTGTATCCGCAATAATTCCAATCTTCATCGCAATGGCATAAATTGATTATGTAATAATTACAAACGCATTATACCCATAGATTTTGTTTTGTGTCAATATAAGAATATGCAACCTGTTCGCAAGCAGATTTAACTCCCCCTTCCGCTACGCCATCGCTTGGGCTGACTATTTTTTCTGCGGGCAAAGTTATTAAATACATTAAGACATCTTATAGGTTATCTTGCAAATCGGATAGTTGGGACAACCCCAAAATTCCCCGAATGGCCCATTCCGTTTAATCATAGGAACAGGATCATGTGTGGGATTATTGCAAATAGGCACACCCTCATTCTTTATTTCTTCTGGACTCTTTGGCTCTACACCTAATTTATGCCCACCAAACAAACAGAAAGTCAATAACCTTCCATCAATACCCTCATCTGTCCAGTACCACGCGCCTGACTCTTGGCAAAATTCACACCTTTGTAGTTTATTTTCTCCAATCTCGCCTATATTCTTATCTAACTTCAAGAAGGTCATCATTTGTTGCGCAGTTTCCTTACCCTCAAAGCGGCGCATTATTTCATGGCTATCTCTTTGCGACAAGATGTTTAAGCTGCCCTCCCATACAATACTTCGATCAATAATTGCCAATTTTCTGTGAATATATCCGGTGAACGGTAGAACAGTAATACC
>MHXP01000147.1 GCA_001824485.1 Planctomycetes bacterium GWA2_39_15
TTGCTGCTTTTCTTTAAAAGGCTTCCCGTTAGAATAGTAAAATTTATTTTTAGGATACCATTCTTTAATTTTGTGTTTTTCGATTTTTGATAATAAATCTAGATCGTCCTGTATTAACGCTGTGTTTCCTCTTCTTTTATCTTTACATTTAGGATTCGGACACTCACTATATCTAATATCCACACATTTACCTTTTATCCATATAGCACAATTAAATACAATTTCAGTGTTACAATTCCTGCATTTAGTTTTGTAAAGCTCTAGTATTTTCCCTTTTACCTTTTTTTCCATTTTTTCAAAGGACTCCTTTATTTTTTCTAAAGGAACATATTTTATGGTTAATCTGGTCAGTTCTGTAGCCAGGGGGGATATATCGGAAATAATTGCTTTTCTGCCTCTTTTTAAAGCCTCGATAGCAGTTACACCACTTCCACCAAAAGGATCATAAACAATTCCTTTCTTTGGACAATATGTCTCAATATATTCGCCAACTACATTCCATGTCTTCCTTGACCAATACTTATGGAAATTGTACATCGAGGTATGCGCTTCAGGCGGGATTTGTCTGTTGAGATGCTTGAACTCGGGTTTCTTGGTTTTGGAAACCGTTCGCTCAAATTCTTTTTCACTCATATTTATTCAGATTCAATATGCCTAATAATTCTTTTTGTTAATTCAAATACAGCAGCTAATTGAGTTGCCTTTACAGCGCCGATACCCTCTACTTCCATGAGTTCCTTCAACATCTTACCCGAAAAATTATAAACCGTCCCAAATTTGTCCAGCAACTTTTCTGCTATCTGTTCTGCACTTAAATTTTTGGTGCCAGAATTAATTATTATCGCCAAAAGTTCTTTATCTTTGCAGTGAGAAGGTCCCAATCTTCTTAATTTACCGCCAGGATGTTTATGGTTTTCTCTCATATTAACAAAAATATATAAGTTTCCTAAAAATTTAAACTAATTTGACATGAAGTATAAGACATTTAAAAATTATTTCAATCCTATTTTCAGTTAAAGACAGTATAAGGAAAAACTAAGTAATAATGCGATATCTCCATTTACACCGTATCTTATGGATCATTACAAATCATCAAATAGTGGTCAATGCCAGCTTCTTTAAACAGGTCTCCAATGATCTCAAATCCGTGCTGTTTGTAGAAATCGGCAAGGTATGACTGGGCGTGTACCTTAAATTTCTTAAATCCTTGCTCCTTTGCAACCGATATCATGAAGTCCGTGAGTTTGTGACCAAAATTCTTTCCGCGGTAGGATTTCCGTATTGCCACTCGTTCCAGTTTTGCATATTCTCCAAGGGCACGTATGCGTCCTGCAGCAAAAGGCTCTCCATTTTCTTCTCCAAGAATATGCGTTGCAGAGAAGTCATGTTCATCGTGTTCTGTTTTATAGGGAACACCCTGCTCTTCTACGAACACGATACCACGCACAACAAAGACCTTGATCAGGTCTTCCAGATTCATCACGACTTTGAACATTTTATTATTCCCGTAATTAACCACAAAGGCACGAAGGACACAAAGAGTTGCGCTGAGAGATACGAAGCAGGGAAGATGAGCACTTTGTTTTCTCATCTTCGCAACTTCACAGCTTCTTCATTGCACCCTGAATCTGTGGTTCGATTTGTGCTTTATTATTTGGATAAATCAATGATAAGCCAGTTTTCGTGACCCGGTTCTAGTTGTTGTCCCGATGAAGGAATCAATTTCCAAAAACTGCTACGTCTCTTTTTTGCAGGATTTTCTCTCGTTGTCAGATACTTTTTTTTCTCCGACATGATATCATTAAATGTCTGGAACATGTGAATTCTGCCAAATACAATATTTAGGCTATGGTCTGCAACAAATAAGATACAATAATTCTTTTTATCCGACAAAATCATGCGATAAGAATAAGACGTAACAGCAACGACCTGTGTTGGTGTTGCTGTTGAAAGTGCCTGCATAATCAGAGGAACTAAGTTTTTTACTTCTTCGTCCTGAAAGACCCTCAGAGTCTCCTTCCTCTTAAACAGGCCTTTTTCTTTATAATAAATATCCGCTAATACTTTTGTAACGAAACTTTCCGATAGTTTGTATGGATGGTTAAACTGGATACGCTGGCCGTCCCTTTTTACAGGCAATTCCTCGTGTTTTACTGTAATTAAGCCGTCTTTATAATTATCTGCATGAATATTAAAATTGAACAGATTACAGGAGAATACCGTGAAAATAATTACTGTAAATAAAATAGTACGTTTCATTTTTTGATTTCTCCGCAGATTTAGGAATTTGGACTTCTGTGATTTATAGTAAACAAATCAAGTTAGACTGCCTTCGGCAACTACACAAATTACCCCCACTCCCTTGATGAGAGGGGTTAGGGGAGGGTAATCAGCCTTTTCCCTTTACCCCCACCGAAACCTCCCCCATCAAGGGGAGGGACTATTTGTTTGAATTTCCTGAACGTTAAACTAATTCTCATAGTTCCGCTAACTAAAGGGGAATTGGGAAGGATAGGTATCAACTATCCTTGCTAATTTTACTTTATATTTCCCGTAAATACATAATCGTTCCCGGCTACTCCAACATGGCAATCTATACATGCATCAACTTTTCCTTCCAGGCGCGCATCGCCGCCTGGTTTAAACTTTACCCAATACCAGTCGTGTCCTGCGGGATAAAAGTCTTTTACCTTGTACATAACAGTAATTAAGAATAACTTTCTATCATCTGTGTAATTTTCTTTAATCAATAGTGCTCCGTCAGGGAAGATGTTTTTTTATTTACAATAGTATCAAGAGCAATGTCATTTACAAATAATTTTAGGATATTTCCAGGCGGCATGGTACTTTCATAAAAACCCTCTTTGCCGGGCCAGGAAGGGTGTTTCTGGTATGGATATTCGATAGTTATATGTTTCCACAAAGTCTGCGCATTGACTTTGCATTCTTCTTTAAGTGTTTCTCCAGTTCCAATTCTGCAAAGTAAAAGCGAAATAAAGGTTAAATATAAGGCGCTTAATGTACGGAGTCTGAATCTACTATATTTCATAATCTGGACAAAGTTGAACCAAAAACGTTTTGCATTTTAAATTACAAATACTACGCAAGTTTGGTACGGACAACCCTCTCTGTCCCTCTTAACAAAAGAATTACAACCCCCTGAATCTCCCTTTGTTAAGGGAGAATGTGGGTGTTTGCTATACCGCTTCAATTGTCAGTTGTTATTGAATTGCCTGAATATTAAATCATCCCCCATGCAAAAAACCGCTGTTTTTGCACGTGTGACAAATTGTCTTTTTTTCATTTTTCATCCCAAGTATTTCTTTCCGTGCCGCAACATACATCTCATTGTTCCATATTTCTGCAAAAGAATTTTCAAGAATGTTTCCGAATGCATGCTTTTCACTGTAAACTGCGCAGCATGGCAGCACGCTGCCGTCCCAGTTAATCATCGTTTCTGTCCATGGGAGCATACAGCCGATTCGTTTTTTCCGTTTTGTTGAAATTACGGTGTATGCAGGGTTGTCGGGTATCCATGCCTTATCTCTTTCTAATGCCTTCTGAGTTGTTTCAAAGATTTCCTTGCCCATATCGGGCCTCATTCTGGATATTTTGATATTAATACCAATTTTTTTTGCTAATTCCTGCGCAGCGTTTGTTTCATGTTCATTGTGCTTAAAGACGTGGAACAGCCATACGAGTTTTGTATGGCAATTGGGCAACTCTTCTTTCTTTTGAATCAACCGTTTCATATTATCCATAACAAGCTCAAAATCGCCGCCTGCGTGATATTTTATGTAAGTTGACGGACTCGCACCATTGCAGGAAATATATATCTTTCCCAGCCCTGCTTTTAATAATACATCTATTTGGTCATCTTCCATCTTCATGGAAAGGTTTGTGCTGATTTTTATATCAATGCCGCGTTCTTTTGCGTAACGAATCATCTTCTGTAAATCCTTGTTAAGCAAGGGTTCTCCCCAGTTATATAAACGAATCAAAGTGAGGCTTTGACCTATTTCATCAATAACCTTTTTGAATACATCGAAAGAGATGAATCCCTTTTGGGCGCTTTTATCCTGCTGTCCTGTGGGACACAATGGACAGCGCAGGTTACATAAGTTCCCGGATTCTATAGATATTTTTGAAGGATAATACGGAAGCTGTGTCTTTCCGAGGAACATATATATGCCGGGCAATATGGAACTGTATATCTTTTTAATGGTTGACATGCTTCGTGTTATTACGATGTGTTTTTTCCCAGAGTTTTACGTATTTTACAAAAATGTAGAAGGCATTCGAGGTCGCAAGGATAAAGCCCTGAAGCCCGTCCAGAAATCCTAACTTTATAAAATATACCTTTATAAACTTGTAAAGAGGCCTGAAGATTAATTGAAACAGGCTGAAGCCTTTGCCCCGTTCGGTCGTGACTTCGGCGAAGATATTGGAATAATTGTCTATTGTCTTCATCTGATGAGAAAAGTTTTTATAGTTGAAGTGGTGTATATCGTGTTTCATGTGACGGGTCTTGCCTTCAACAGATACCCGTCCGTGAGGATTCGTGCCTTGCCATTGTCCGCACCCCCCTTTAAAGAGGCGCAGCTGGTAATCAGGGTACCAATCGCCATGATTAATCCACCGTCCCAGATAGAAACTGCGCCTTGGGAAAAAGAAGCCTACCGTATTATTAGGATTACGAACGGCATCATGGATTTCCTTAATAAGCTCAGGAGACAACCTTTCGTCAGCATCTAAACAGAGTATCCAGTCGTTCTTTACCAGACTAACGGCATAGTTTTTTTGGTCAATATTTCCAGGCCATGCCCGTTGATAAATACGGTCGGTGTATTCTTTGCAAATGTCAACAGTCTTATCAGCGCTGAACGAATCTACTACAATAATCTCATCCGCCCACTTTACGCTTTCAAGGCAGTCGCGGATACGAGGCTCTTCGTTAAGTGTGATTATACAGGCTGATATGGGATATTTTTGGCTCATTGTTTTTTGGGAATGATAAGTATCAAAGGCCAGTGTATTATCGTATTACTTTGTAACAACTTCTTTTATTAGATGTCTTCAACGGCGGCTTTTTTACAACGAATGATATACCGCAGGGGCGAACTGCCATTCGCCCCTACATAAATTTACTGTTCAAAACCTCTTGGCGGGTTCAAATTTGTAATTTGAACCCAAATATTTTATTTTAATCTTCATGTTTATAGATAGCTATACTCAATATCCACTCCTAACTTACGGGTCCAGGTTACAAACCTGAACCCGCCAGGGTGAAGTGAAGCACACCCAACAAAAATGGTGGTGATGGGTTCGCTTTCGCTTAACCCATCCTACCTAACCAATTTCAACGATTTAAGACATTCACTATAATTAGGTGCTCGTTTAGAATGAAACAGTTGAAAGCCTTATTCCTCGGTATCCCCTGTGGTGCTTTCTTCAGCCAATTCTTCTTTTGTTTCTTCATTTGAAACTTCTTCAGCGCCTTCCTCGTCTTTTGTTTCTTCTGGAACGACACGAGCAACGGAAACCACTTTGTCTCCTTCGTCTACGGAGAAGAGTGTGACTCCTTGCGTATTTCTTCCGATGGCACGAATGGTATTTACAGGTGTGCGGATAATCATACCTTTGGCGGTAATCATAATTAGCTCGTCTGTGTCTCTAGCGTCAATTACTGCCACGACACTGCCATTCCTATCGGTTGTTTTAATGTTAATAACGCCCTGCCCGCCTCTGTGATGGGCTGGATACTCAGAAAAATCCGTGCGTTTCCCGTAGCCTTTCTCACAAACAGTAAGCATAGAGGCATTCTCGTCAACGACCACCATACCAACAACTCTGTCTTTGTTTTTGAGTTTGATTCCTTTTACTCCATGTGTTACGCGTCCCATGGTTCTTACGTTTTCTTCAGAGAAACGCATTGCCTTTCCCTGTTCGGTTCCAAGGATGATGTCCTGTTTGCCGTTTGTTAGTTTAACACCGATCAATTTATCCCCTTCATCCAGATTAATGGCAATAATGCCGCCCTTTTTGGGATTACCATAGGCGCTTAGCTCCGTTTTCTTAATAATTCCATGGCTGGTTGCCATTACCAGTTGCCGGGTGTCAAAGTCGCGCGCGGGGATCAGTGAGGTTACATTTTCCCCTTCTTTCAATTCCAGTAAATTAATCAGCGCCCGTCCTTTTGATGTCCTTCCCATTTGTGGAATATCGTAAACCTTTTGCCAATAGACCCGTCCCTGGTCGGTGAAGAACAGGATGTAATCATGCGTCAATGCGACAAACAAATGTTCTATAAAATCCCCTTCTTTCGTTTCGGCGCCGGTAACGCCTTTGCCGCCGCGATGCTGTTTTCTGTAAGACGCAAGCAGGGACCGTTTGATGTATCCTTCGTGACTGATAGTGACGACGACATTCTCTTCTGCAATAAGGTCTTCCATGTTTAATTCTGTAACAGCGCCCACGATTTCCGTGCGGCGTTTATCGCCAAAGCGTTCTTTGATTTCAATAACGTCTTTTTTGATAATATTCAGCACCAGTTTTTCACTGGTCAGAATAGCCTGGTATTCTTTAATATCGGCGCATACTTTTTTATATTCTTCCTCTATTTTCCCTTGCTCAAGACCAGTCAATCTCTGTAGTTTCATGTCCAGGATTGCATTTGCCTGAATTTCAGAAAGGGAAAACTTACCCATGAGTCCCTGGCGTGCAGACTCGACAGATTCGGATGACCTGATCAGCTTGATTATCTTGTCTATATTTTGCAGGGCGATCATCAAGCCTTCAAGGATGTGAGCCCTTGCCTGCGCCTTCTCCAGTAAATATTTAGTTCTGCGGACAATAACAACTTTTCGGTGTTCTATATAATAAACCAACATCTGCTTCAGATTGAGCGTTTCGGGTCTATTGTTGATTAACCCGATCATGATAATGCTGAAACTGTCCTGGAGTTTTGTGTGTTTGTAAAGCTGGTTTAAAACAACCTCCTCGTCTTCTCCCTTCTTTAAATCAATAACGAGGCGGCTGCCTTCCCGGTCGCTTTCGTTGCGTATATCCGAAATGCCTTTTAGTATATCATCCTTTACCAGTTCCGCCATTCTCTCTAAAATATTGTCCCTGTTAAGCTGGTAGGGTATTTCTGTAATAACGATGCTCTTTCTTCCGCTCTTGGAAGTTTCTGTGTGCGCTCTCGCCCGCACTATGATCGTTCCGCGGCCGGTTAAGTACCCGTCTTTGATTCCTTGCGTGCCGCATATCATTGCCCCTGTGGGGAAATCAGGCCCTTTGATGGCATTCATTAACTCTTCAATGGTTACGTCTGGATTATCAATGACCATGGTAATTCCATCGCAGATTTCGTTAGCATTATGCGGCGGGATGCTTGTTGCCATACCAACTGCAATACCTGAGCAGCCGTTGCAAAGTAAGTTTGGAAATTTTGACGGAAGGACAGACGGTTCCGTACGTGTATCGTCATAGTTGGGTACATAGTCAACGGTCTCTCTCTCGATATCTTCCATAAGAATCATGGTGACTTCCGTCATGCGGGCTTCGGTATAACGCATGGCTGCCGGCGGGTCTCCGTCAATCGAGCCAAAGTTTCCCTGCCCTTTAATCAGGGGGTATCTGTAATTGAAATCCTGCGCCATACGGACAAGAGTCGGGTAAACTACTTGCTCGCCGTGTGGGTGATAGTTGCCGGTTGTATCGCCTGCAATCTTGGCGCATTTTCTGGATTTGGAACGGGGACCCAAGCCCAGGTCGTTCATTGCGACCAGAATGCGACGCTGTGATGGTTTTAGCCCGTCTCTAACATCAGGCAGTGCCCGGCTCATGATGACGCTCATGGCATAGCTCAGATACGAATCTTTCATCTCTTCTTCGATGAATAACTCTTTTATATTTTCTCTTCTTTCAACCATGTATGGTTACCTCATTAACAAATGGATTATTTTTCTTTTCTTCTGCAATGGTTGTTGACGGCCCGTGACCGGGATAAACAATTGTCTTCTCATCAAGCACAAATAATCGTTCCTTGATCGCACGGATTAGCCTTTTCTGGCTGCAACCGGGGAAGTCTGTGCGTCCAATGCCTTCTTTAAAAAGGGTGTCTCCTGAAAATAAGACCGGAGGCTGCCCGTTCTCCTGATTTTTGCTGTATAAACAGATCCCGCCGGGTGTGTGTCCGGGGGTGTGGATTATTTCAAATGAGTATTTGTCTACGGTAACCGTGTCTCCATCCTTGAGTAGTCTGTCTGCCGAGGGAGAGCGCACCGTTTTGCCTCCATAAAAAGCCGCAAGGATGGAAAGATTTCTTGCGGGATAAGGCAGCATGTCATGGTCTTCTTCGTGCACGCAGATTTGAATATCAGGGAATGCCTCTTTTAGCATAGCATTAGCGCCGATATGGTCTCCGTGTCCATGCGTGATGGCAACGATTTTAGGAATCAGTTGTTTGTCTTTTAAGAATGCAATTATGGTTTCTGCGTCTGCGCCCGGGTCAATAATCATGGCTTCTTGCGAGGCATTACCCATAACAATATAGCAGCATACCATTAAAGGCCCTACATTTAACTTCTGAATACGCATGACTCTACTTTCTTTTAAGATAGCTTTCAATTAATTCTTTAAGCTCGCAAGTGCCTTTGTTATCCCACAGCCCGATAATCTTGCGTTCCCTTTCCGCATTTTCCACAGCATCAGAGGCGTGTGCGGCATTCTTCATTATGTCCTCTCCGTAGATACGACGCACCTTGCCGGGTTCACCCTTTTTTGAATCGGTAGGGCCCAGTATATTTCTGATTTTGCGGATTGCATCAGGTCCTCTATAAATCAGGGCAAAACAGCGGGCGGTTCCTGGTTTTTTCTTATCGGCCGGTGATGTTTTTACCGGGTCTAATCCCGTCATATATTGCACGATCTTGTTAAATTCATGCATGGCATTAATATCTTTTAATTGGTCTGCCAGTTGTTCCGCATGGGTATTGATGATGGTATTTGGGACTTCGAATGAAAAGGTAGATTTAAAAGTTTCTTTGAGTTTTTCGGCGATCTTTTCTGGCTTGGGCTTTAATTTTTCCCGAAAGATGTTTATTAACGGGCCGTAAAACTCCTCTGCCTGGGCAATACTCATCCTCAGGAGCTTTAGTCCCACAATATACAAACCCGTTCTTGAAAACATATCAATGATATTTCCCGGCAGGGGGCTCTGTTCCTCAAATGGTTTCAGGATGACCAGAGTTGTTTCGGGTTTGACCCCTTCGGGGAATTTAACAATATCCTCCAGGACGCCCCCGTCTTTTGGCAGATATTCAGCAAGCAAGGCGAGTTGTTTATCGTTGACGACTGAGTCTGCCGAGGACAACACGGACGGCTCAAAATATTCGACTTTACCATCAGAACTTTCTACAAAATCTCCAAAGCTTCCACGTATGGTATGTCCCTGGAAACTGGTGATAGGGCCGATTACATCGTCCTTTAATTTTTCAATAGCCTGGTGACCTTTAAAGAAGAGCAATACTGTTCGGTTGGTAATTCCGAATTTATTCTGCCTGCGGAAGTTGCTGTTGATGTAGTTAATCATTACCTTTTTCCAGGCGGGTTTGATGTCCTGCTCTTCGATGGTCGCGCAATATTTATCAACAAAGGCATCGCTCGGTGCAAACATGGTTGCCCCGATAATTTCAAGGTTCGTCAATGAAAGCAACCGTCCCAGTATGCCGCCAGTACGGCTCTTTAAAAGGCTGTAAGGAGTGATTAATGCATAAGTAAGTTCATCCGCCATAGGTTTATTTTTCTCCCAAAAACAGGATAATTAATAAGATAAATACACAGCAAAAAGACAAAAAAGATTAAGGAGAAAGGGGGAAATGGAGGAATTCCTTAGGTTGCTTATCCTTCTCCCCTTCGCCCTTTCTCCTTCTTTACCTAAGAATTTTAACACAACAAATGGTGCAGGTCAAATACTTTCAAGCTGATAAAAAAGTTTGGAACCACGGAGTGCCCGGAGAAAAGATATAAATAGTATGTGGATACGGTGATATAAAATCTGTGCAAATTGTGAAACCTGTTTCTAACGGGTTCATGTTCAGGAATTTCAAACTATTGTTCCTCCCCCTGTCCCCCTCGCTGAGGGGGATAAAGGGGGAGGGGGGAGGCTAGGTGGGTAATGTAGGGGCAGGTTTTAAACCTGCCCCTACTACTCCCTTTGTCCCTCACATCAAGGGAGGGATTATCTTTAATTCATGTAGTCTCCGAAGACCTAATTTCAGGAATCTGTGGCGTAGATATGCAGGGGAGCAGCCTGGCGACTTCAACGGGGTGTTAGGCAATTTCCAACATCCTGTTGGCATAGTCTTTTCCTGCTGTTGGGGGAGGTAACGGTTTTCCATCTTTTTTATAAAGCTCAATTGTTTCTTCAACTATTTCACATAGCTCTGCG
>MHXP01000148.1:0-3435 GCA_001824485.1 Planctomycetes bacterium GWA2_39_15
AGAAAAAACTACCGATAAAATTGATATTTCATACCTTTTTACTGTACAAAGGCTGTCCATGCAAAGTTCATTTGGCACAGTCTGGAAGCGAACCCATCACTTCCTTTTCACCGCAAAGACTTCGTCGTGAGTGCTCAGTCGAACGACGCAAAGTTCGCAAAGGATATACATTAAAAACGTTTGTTCGTAATACGTTCATACTCAAAGCAACGGGCATCGTTTGCCGGTTGACGATTAACGTTTGATATGGGTGCGCTGTCGCCCTTTGCGCTGCCTCAGCCTTGTAGGATGGGTTAAACTAAGCGAACCCATCACCTCCTGTTCACCGCAAATGCCTGCCCTCATGAAAATGGGGGACGCAAAGTTCGCAAAGGATACACATTAAAACCGTTTGTTCGTAATACATTCATCCTCAACGCAACAGGCATCGTTTCATGGTTGGCGATCAACGTTATGTTGGGTGCGCTCCGCCCATTCGACAAGCTCAGGACAGGCTTCACCCATCCTACATTTGACTGGAACTCATGAACTCAGGAAAAAAGAAAAATTAAAAATTTGCCTGTGTTTTAATACGTACGGTGTTATCAATTTACCGGGCAGCGGTGAATCATTAGATAATATTTTATTCCTTCTTTGCATTCGCTGCGTGAGCGGCATGTGCCTGGGCAATGATAGACTGCATGAGATGCGCCGGCACGACGTCGTAATGCGAAAATTCCATTGTAAATGAACCCTGTCCGCCCGTCATGGACTTAAGTTCTGTTTCATAATTTGTTACTGATGACATAGGAATAGTAGCTCGTATTATCTGTAAATCGTCCAAAGTATCCATACCTTTGATGTGACCACGGTGGCTGGAAAGATTTCCTGTAATTTCACCCATAAATTTTGTGGGGATCGTAACTTCAATATTTATAATTGGCTCAAGAAGCACGGGCTTGGCATGACTGAAGGCATCCTGAAAGGCATGCGACGCCGCTATCTTGAAGGACGCCTCAGAAG
Source organism: Planctomycetes bacterium GWA2_39_15 (assembly GCA_001824485.1). GTDB lineage: Bacteria > Planctomycetota > Brocadiia > Brocadiales > Brocadiaceae > 2-12-FULL-39-13. The sequence continues at coordinate 1,003 of MHXP01000148.1, forward strand.
AATCCACATCGTGATAAGAACCGTAGTGCAATCGAACACGCAAGTCCACGATAGGATGTCCAATTAATATGCCTTTATCCAAGACCTCCCGAATCCCTTTTTCAACAGCGGGGATATATTGACGTGGAATGGCGCCGCCTACTACCTCATCTACAAACTCAAATCCAGTCCCCCTCGCCAGCGGTTCAATCTTAATGTGCACCTCGCCGTATTGTCCATGACCGCCTGATTGTTTTTTGTGCTTATATTGCGCCTGCGACTTGGTTGTAATGGTTTCTTTGTAAGGAATTTTTGGGATATGGGTTTCCACTTCAATTCCGAAGCGGCGTTTCAAACGGCTGATCATTACCTGTAAATGGAGATTGCTAACTCCGGTAACAACCAACTCATTAGTCAGTGTGTCATGGGAAACCCTGAATGTCTTGTCCTCTTCGGTAAGCTTATGGAGACATTCACTAATCTTCTTTTCCGCCCCCTTACTTTTTGGTATCACCGCTAGCGAAAACATTGGGACAGGAAATGTAATTACCGGAAATTTTACAGGATGTTTAGAATCGCAGATTGTATCGGAGATATGAATATCTTCCACTTTAGACACAGCAATAATATCGCCCGGGACTGCCTTTGAAACTGGTTGTTGTTCCTTTCCAAAGACTCTATAAATATGTCCAACCTTATTCGTTTTTTTACTCGTTACATTATAAAATGACAATTCACCGTCCAGCTTTCCAGAGACAACTCTAAAATAACTTAATTTCCCGACAAATGGATCAATCACCGACTTAAATACAATGGCGCTAAAAGGGGCATCCTTTGAGGTTTCTAAGGTAATTTCCAGATTTTTTTGCAGATCAACAGCTATCCTCCGGATCCCTTCCAACGGCGATGGCGAGTAATTAGAAATTGCATCCAGAACATCTTCAATTCCCAAACCTTTTTTATTGGAGCAGCAAAGGATAGGCACAACATTTCCACCAACAATAGCCTTAACAAAACAGGATTGCAAGACTGCTCTATCAATCTCTTTTCCATCGAGATATTTCTCCATCAGTGCATCATCAGCAGAAACAATGGTTTCAAGTAAAGCGTCAAGAGCCGAATGTGGGTCACCCACAACTCCACCTGGCAGAGAATTTGGTAATTCAAATAAATTAACAACACCCCGGAAATCGTGACCTGTTCCGATAGGCAGGTCTAACGGCACACATACGTTTCCGAAAGTATTTTTAATGGACTCAAGTAATGCCGGATAATTAACATTTTCACCATCAACTTTTGTTATTACAATTATCTTTCCGAGTCCTTTTTGGCAAACCAGGTTCCAGAGTTTTCTGGTGTTGACCTGGATACCGTCCGTGGCGGATATAGTGATGATTGCCGTTTCTGCGGCAACAAGAGAGGTGATTGTGTCTCGAATAAAATCAGGATAACCAGGCGTGTCAATGATGTTGATTTCACGCCCCTTCCAGTTACAGTGCAAGAGAGAAGAATCAATAGTATGCTTCTTTTCTTTTGCATCGGTGTCATAATCTGCAACCGAAGTGCCGTCTTCAACGCTGCCAAGGCGTGTAGTAGCGCCGGCTTTAAAAAGCATGGATTCTACCAGTGAAGTCTTTCCAGAAGCGCCGTGTCCCAGGAGTACAATGGTCCGAATGTCTTTTGTTTCATACGGAATCATAGGTTACCTCCAACACAAGTGTTTGGAATTATAAAATTTAACCACACAGACAGTGAAAACGCAGTAAAACCCTACTAATGAGTTTTACAACTAATTATTTCTTTGAATTTTCTGTGGTTATTACTTTTAAGCGCATAGTGAATTACATAGTTTTTTTGCCTCTGAAAGTTTGATGTGTCCCGTATACAACGCCTTTCCAATAATCATACCTGCAATGGGTAATTGACTGAGAGCTTCAATATCCTTAAGTGAGGAAATCCCTCCCGAGGCAATAACAGGGGTTTTTACTGCCATTAAGATTTCTTTCAAACTCGAAATGTTAGGACCTTGCAACATGCCATCTTTGGATATATCTGTGTAGATTATGGCACAAGGGGAAGTCTTTTCCATTTCCCTGGCAAAGGCAATGGCTGTCCATTCACACACTGACGTCCAGCCATTCACGGCGACTTTGCCGTTTTTTGCATCTATTCCAACTGCAATGCGGCCAGGGAATGTAGTGCAGAGTTCACCTACCCACGATGGTGAATCTATTGCCTTTGTTCCCACAATCACACGGTCAGCGCCTAAATCCAGTATTTTTTTGACCGACTGGGTTGTCCTCAAACCACCACCAAATTCGATAGGTATGCTTATCTGTTCAATGATTTGCCCGACAATAGCAATATTTTTGGGAATGCCTTCAAAAGCCCCATCCAGATCAACCACATGCAGATATTCAGCGCCCTGTTCCTCCCATGATTTAGCTACATCAA
>MHXP01000148.1:3486-7538 GCA_001824485.1 Planctomycetes bacterium GWA2_39_15
GCACACACTTACCACCCTTTAAATCAATAGCTGGAATGATGAGCATAACTATAAATTACCAAAATTTTCAAGCATGGTTAATCCATACTGCTGGCTTTTTTCAGGGTGAAACTGCGTTGCAAATATATTTTTATGCCATATCATTGAGGTAAAACACATACCGTATTCCGTCTCTGTAGCAATAACACCCTTGTTTTCCGGACAGACATAATATGAATGCACAAAATACATGTAGGCATTTGGGGGTACATTTTTCAAGACTGGATTGCCCTCTTTGCGGGAAACAATTTGATTCCAGCCCATGTGTGGAATCTTCAATTTCTCCTTCATCCCATTTCCTGAGAAATTAAAGCGAACCACTTTGCCAGGAATAATGTCTAAACCTGAGTGTTCGCCGTCTTCATAACCTCTGGAAAAAAGCAACTGCAATCCCAGACATATACCAAGAAATGGTTTACCGGAACGGACACTTTCCACAATCGGCTCTATCAGGTTCCTCTGTCTTAATCCATCCATGGCATCCCTGAAGGCTCCCACACCGGGGAGAACAAGTTTGTCTGCATTTTTGATCTCATTCGGATTATCGGTAACTTTGACATCAAAACCAAAACGTTCGAAACCCTTCTCCACACTGCGAAGGTTTCCCATTCCGTAATCCACTATTACAATCATTTTAAATTTATCCACCACCCTTAGGCACTATTACAAACTCTACACGCCGGTTCCTAGCCTTGCCGGTTTTCGATTTGTTATCCGCCATAGGTTGATACTGCCCGAATCCAGCAATATATACCCTCGTGGGCGAAACGCCGCATTCTTCAACCATATAGTGAAGAACGGCGGCAGACCTTGATGCAGATAGTTCCCAATTCGATTTATATTTATCTTTTTGCTTACTAATAGGATCACTATCTGTATGACCTTCAATCCTTACTATTTCACCAGATGCAGCGGTCTTAAGTACACCAGCGATCTTCTTGAGTGTTGCCTTGGATTGAGGACGCAATGTCGTTTGCCCCGGATCAAACAATACTGCACCGGGCAGCAATACAGAAACTGCACCATTCTTTATCCTTACAGTTGCCCCTGTACCCTTTAATTTAGCTTCTAGATCCCTTCTTGAATTCTCAAGCCGATTCAACTCGTTTTCATACCGACTCGCCTTCGATGATAGTTCTGCATTCTCCTGCTGCAAACCCGATAATTGTTCATTCAACTGCTGATTTTCCTGCCGCAGTTTCTTAAGCTCACCACAACCAGTGCCTACAGCCACAATTCCTAGTATTCCAAACAGACACAATCCACGCACAATGCCACGTCCTTCTAACATATGTCCTTCCCTCCTTTCAGGGCAAAGAAATTATTGATTAATAATCTGTATTTTTATATCTTGTATTAATGAAATCCTGTAAACACAACGACAAAGAATTGAATATATAAATTAACAAGTCCTATAAAATAATCTTGCGAGAAGATACATACCAGAGCTGCTAACGATAAAAATGGTCCATAAGGAATCATACGACTTTTCTTAAATATTAACACAGGCACAGCCATTAAAAGTCCGAAAAATGGCGCAACAAAAAAGACTGCCACTGCCAATTTCCAACCTACGATTCCCCCGATCATCGCCATGAGTTTCACGTCTCCAAAACCCATGGCATCTTTCCTGAACACCAATTTCCCCAAAACACTGCAGATAAATATCAGCACCCCACCAGCAAGCATACCTATTATAGATGCAATCAACATATCTAAACGGTAAATACCAACCAGCGAAAAACTTCTCAAAGTATTTTGGGCATCATGCAAACCCGGGCATATCACACTCAAAACAAGAGCGAGTGGAATGCCCACAAACATGACCTCGTTGGGAATAATAAGTAGTTCAAGGTCTACAAAGGTTGAAACAATCAGGGCACAACAAAGAACTATATAGCAAAGAAGAACGCAAGGCGATTCATGTCTGTACTGTATAAAAATATAATACAGGTGTACAAATACATATCCTGTCAATAATTCTACAAGTGGATAACGACCGGAAATTCTAGCCTTACAAATCCGGCAACGCCCCAACAACAATAAATAACTCAATACAGGGATATTATCATACCACTTTATAGGCGTATTGCAGTCCGGACAAAATGAACGAGGCACTATCAGGGATTTTTTCTTTGGGATTCGATAAATACAAACATTCAAAAAACTGCCTATCGTTAACCCAAGAACAAAAAGCACAAACCATGTACTTAAATTAACAGCATCCAAAACATTTTTCTGGATACCAACCCCCTTTTTGAAACAATTGTCATTTCAAGCACAACAAGTAAAATTTATGCAGGTCATACTATCAAAGCATATTGTCAATTTCAAGATTAAAAGAATTGATAAAATTTCCAGCATCTATTATTTTTATTCTCACTAAATAATGCAATAATACTAATTTCAAGCCAACGAACATTCTATACACCATTGTAATTACATGTTGCACTATTCATTTCAACAAGGAATACCAAACTGAAGCTTTGGGATAATAAGGTGTTAATAAAAATTTATATCTATAATTTTACAATCCCATGAAAATAAACAAGTAAGGTACAATTTGCCCCATGTTTTAATCTCCATTAAAAAGGGAATATGGTTTGCTTTATATCACTTATCCCTATTTAGCCAGTGTTGGCCAGGGTGTGTGAATACCCACGTAAACTTGTTATCTTTTAATGGAGGAATAACCGTGAATAAAGGTGATTTAGAAGGCGTTAAGACAAGGCTTGTCGAAGGAAGGACTGCACTTCTTTCTATGCTTGATGAAAAGGATAAGGCAAAACAAGCAGAATATAATGCAAAGATAAAGAAAGTGACAGCAGAGATAAATACAATGATCCCAAGCATGGTAGAAAAGGAAAAAGGCACGGCGTGTGAGGGTAAGCTTAATGAGCTGAAAGAGGCGTGGGTAATCTTCAGGGATGGAAGAGATAATAATGTTATTCCTGCACTTCTTGCAGGAAGGGTGGACGAAGCGAAGGCTATAGGCACAGGTATACAAAAAGAGAGATTTGCAAGGGTGAATTCAATTGTTGATGGACTTCTAGCGCAGACATAAAGGGTGATACAGACACTGAGATTATTATATTAATTTTGATGTGCCTGCTGCGCTTGACCCATCCTACATGTATTTTTTCTTTGCGCAACTATGAGAGCCGCACTACCATTTTGAAATTTATAAACGTTAAGTTCGGCACTGGCAATCCCCTTTATTCCCACTTAACAGGGGGAGTGAGGGGGTTGTCTATCCCATCTCTAATATTGAACTTCCTATATATAGAATTATAAAAATTACTAACTTATTCATGTCGTTCGTTATCTACTACTTAGGCTTTGTCTCGTTTTAATATGTTTGCCTTCAACTGTTTTGTGCTTTGCATACCAAGAAATATCTTGTCCTTATTCATCTCGAAAAGTAGAATAGATGCTCTTTAGACCATAGACAGCTATACTGCAGGCGAGAGTGTAAGGTTGGCGCTTGTGTGAACTACCGATTGGGAGTGAAGGTATAACCATGATTCACATCACACGCACCATTGCAATTGACGAGTGCGAAATCAGGCATGAATTTATCCGCTCACCAGGACCAGGCGGGCAAAACGTCAACAAGGTTGCTACAGCAGTACAACTCTACTTCGATGTGGGCAAATCTGCTTCTCTGCCCGACGACGTTCGTAAGCGTCTTATTTATCTGGGAGGCAGGCGGATTACAAAGGATGGCGTATTAATTATCCAGGCACGCCGATTCAGAACGCAGGAACAAAATCGTCAGGATGCGTTACATCGTCTAGCCGAGTTAATCCGCAAAGCGGCTGAAAAGCCCAAACCACGCAGTAAAACAAAGCCAACAATTTCATCGAAAAGGCGGAGACTCGACGCCAAGCGCCGACGCCGCACAACTAAAAATATGAGACGGGTTGTTCCTCCTACAGGGGATTAGCTTCACCTTTCCATATCATTCAAATATCAAGACGGAAAAAACCACAAAGCACATAAAGGAATTAATA
>MHXP01000148.1:7548-8957 GCA_001824485.1 Planctomycetes bacterium GWA2_39_15
AGCAAGTCAAGGTTTGACAATCCCACCCTTTTTTCTTAATTAGTTTCTTGAAATGTATAGCATTTTAATTTAACCTAACCTGAACGAGTCGGATTTTGTAGCGCGGGGGTTTATCCCCCGCTCAAAGCCCGGTTTGACAAGCTCAGGGTGCAGCATTGTGAGCTTGTCGAATGGTAGCCGCTGCATTTTTGGTAAAAATGTTAAAATATTTTTATTAAGAGACTAAGGGGAGGATGGAGGTTGGAGAGTATAAGAATTGGTTTTTTTAAAACTGCTCGTCTAAAGATTATCCTTCTCTGCATAGGCTTATTAATAGGAGTTTTCATGGCTATTAAAAATGCCTATGCACTCCCACGCGGTTTCAAAAGTACTGTAGTGGTGGACGAGGGTTTACATGCCCCAACATCTTTAGCCTTTGCACCCGACGGCAGGATATTCATTGCGGAACAAAATGGCGAGGTACGAATTGTTAAAAATGGTATCCTTTTGTCTGCCCCCTTTGTTGTTATCCCGATAACATTTGAACTTGAACGTGGACTTCTTGGAATTGCCTTCGATCCAAAGTTTGATAAGAATCATTATATCTATTTCTTTTACACAACCAGTTCCTCAAGTAAAGGCAATCCTTCAACCCCTCATAATCGGGTATCCAGATTCACAGCCAATGGGGATATGGCACTTACTGGAAGTGAGGTGATTATCTTAGATAATATTCCTTCTCCTTCTGATGAGCACAATGCGGGCTGCCTCCGATTTGGTCTGGATCGGAAACTTTACATAAGCACAGGAGACGGTGGACATGATTATGGGCAGAATGCACAGGATCTAAACAGTCTTAATGGAAAGATACTGCGGACAAATCCAAATGGGACAGTCCCTAATGATAATCCATTTATCGGGCAGGCAAATGTACGTGCGGAAATATGGGCGTACGGCCTTCGAAATCCCTATCGCTTTACGATCCACCCATTGACAGGTATCCCCATTATCGCTGATGTAGGAGATGAAACATGGGAGGAGGTGGATATAGGCGAGACAGGCGCAAACTACTGTTGGCCGTTTGCTGAAGGGCCAGAACCAGAAGGTATCTCTTGTGCCTATCCTATTTATGCATATAAACATGGTAATGATACGATTGGAGCAGCTATAATCGGAGGGGTTGTTTACAACGGTGATAACTTTCCCTCTGAATACACTGGCAACTATTTTTTTGGAGATTTCATGCTTGGTTATATCTGGCGGATGATTCTGAATGAGCTTAATCAAGTGGTATCTGTAACAGTTTTCGATAAGCGGGCATTTGGAGTTGTGGACTTCGCCGAAGGTCCTGATGGCGCTCTTTACTATATCACACAGCGACACGGACGCTTTTCATCGCAACTGGTTAAGATATATTATGAACCGTAGAC
>MHXP01000149.1:0-7517 GCA_001824485.1 Planctomycetes bacterium GWA2_39_15
TAGGGGTGGGTAAGTCGGTAATTCGTGAGATACTCAATGAGATTTCACGACCAAGAAACCCACCCCTAAACCCCTCCCGAGAGGGGAATAATTTGTGCCATTATAAAATATGTGGATTTAAGTTAAACACAGACAAAGTTGTAGAAACGAGCCGATGGGTCATCTCTGCTTTTGTCCTTGCCATTACCTAAAACCCGCATGAATAAAATGAAAATTTACTATTTTTTAGACACGAAGACATAAAGGCACAAATAATTTTATTGTAAGGGCACGGGCACCGTGCCCCTACCTGGCGACTTTGTGGCTAATTTGAAATTCCTGGACGTTAAATCCTTGTTGACAGAATAGCCTATTTTATTATACATTTACAACATGTATTTTATAAATAGCCATAAAATACTGCCGCATTTGGGCGACACAATCCATGCTGTGCGGTAATGTACCAAAGGAGATAAATGATAGAGAACTTCGTGTGCTTCTACTCTTCATGTCCATTCTGGGCGGGTCAACCCATCAATCTCGAAGATCCTGAAAACCTGAAGAACTTACGGGAGTTAATTACGGAAGTAGTTTTCCGCTACGAGTCTGATGCATTCCGCCTTTGGGTATGCAGAGACGGAATGCTCATGCTACAAATATACGAACTGGAAGCTGCAAAACCTGACGAAGAAGGAGACGAACTCGTGAACTGGATAGCATGGTGGGAACAATATCTCAATCATTTTAACTGTCTTTATCTATTATTAGATGCATGCCTAATTGAAGTTCTAAAGTTAGGTTATATCAAGTTGTCAGAGGTAACGAATAAGGATGTTTTCCGCCTTCGTGTCGTAGACGGGAAAATATTAGGATGTGAAACCTTCGCAACAGAGAGCATTACCTCTGTATTTCAATTGGACCGATTCTACAGTTCAGTATTTCCTCAAAATACTCAATTTAATGTTCGCTTGATAACGAGACGTGCTTTCCCGAAAGAAGTATTTGACAAACTTGCCGCGAAATTCTCAGTAGTACTTACCCACAAAGAACTCGTCAGTCGTTTGTCGGTAATTGCAAAGAGCATCTCTGAATATAAAGTTGGGAATTTTCCTATCTCGTTGATTCTTTCTTGGTTCATTATTGAATTGGTCGTAACTGAGAAATGGGAAAGGTTTCTCGATTCCAAGAATCAAGCCTATGAGGATGGATCAAAGAGGATTAGTGCCGATCGAAGGAAGATACTAACCGGCCCGATCAGCGCGATTTCAAACATCTTGGAACTAGCCGACAGCATTCAGTATGAGTTATTTAAGAAGATAGATGCCGTGAGAGGTTATCGAAATAAGGTAATACATAAAGACTCTGGCTATGTTTGCCAGCCGGAGCATTGCCGGCTTGCCCTTGAAACTGCCCTTGATCTGACACTTGAGGGTCACCCACTTCAAGTAACGCTAAACATGGGGTATTCTGTACCGGGACCATAAACTAGGTCACAAAGGAATCGGTATTTTTAACATAGGAAAAGATCACAAGCGTGGTCACCTTCTTTATTCAATTACCAACTGCTTCCTCACAATTGAAATACGAATTTGACCCCAAGATTTTGATAAGATTTCATCTGCCACTATGTTTTACCTCGTTTTCTCTGCGTTCTCCGTGTTCTCGGCGGCAAACTATTACTATTTATTTAAACAAATATCTGAATACCAAGTCTCAACCTTTCCATGATTGCGGTCGGCGTTGGTTTGAATTCCTACATAAATAATTTTCGGCGGTTCTTCCCCGAATTCCTGCATATAATCCTGGTAATGGTTCACTTTGTAACTGAGCCATTTGCCCGCGTCCTGCGCTCCGCTCTGTACGACAATCATCTTTGCTTTGGCCTCACAGGGATTATCAAATCGTTCACCCACAGGTAGGTTATTTCCATATACGTAGATTAATATCCTGTACCAGTACGGCACAGTTATGTAGGATGGGTTAAACAAAGCAAACCCATCATCTCCATGCTCTATTGGGTACGCTCCGCTTTACCCGCCCTTATATGTTATGGGCATGAAATGAGATTATTCTTATTATGGTTTGAATGTCAGGGGAAATATTGGAGATGTCCCTTTCTGCACCTTTCTTCGAATATTTTTAATAAGGTCAGAAATAAATTGAAATCTTTTAAATCTTTAATTACTATATGATAGATTTTGTTATTAGACATATAACACTGAACATATATTTAGAGAAGCGTAGATCGTATAATTTTCTACAAAACTTATTTAGGAGAAACTTGCATGAAATGGTTAAAGTTTAAACGGTCATTTTACATGGTAATTTTTATCATGTTCAGCTTTATTATAATTTCCAAATCATTTAATGCAGTAGCTGAGGACACAGGGACTACTACAACAGAATGCGTACTAAAGAGCATTACCACACAGCCTGATCAAAAGTTGCAAGTTGAAAAGGGTGCAAAAACAAATGTCACCGTAAAGGTAAGATGTAAAGGGGATAGACCTGCTGTGGGTGTTCTAGTTGACTCTGTTCTCACCAAACATATAACATCGATTGCTGTTTATCCCGCAAGTGCTGTAACAGACGAATCCGGCAAGGCGATTTTTACTGTTACAGGCAGGGATATAACAGAGGCAGAACCCGCAGAAATTAGATTTTCGGCAGGAGACCTTAGGACAAAATTAGATGTAAAAGTTCTAAAAACTGAGTGTATACCCGGGAGCATAAAAATAGACTCAGAACAGCCGCTGATACTTGAGCCTGACAAAAGTGGTAACGTTATGGTAAAAGTAAAATGTGAAAAAGGCAGCCCTGCTGTAAATGTTAAGGTAGATACATTTATCCAGGAAGGTGATAAAAAGATAGCAATTTCGCCGGCTGCAAGTTTAACAGATGAAAGTGGCACTGCGGTATTTACCGTAACTGGAAAAAAGCCTACGGATAAAAATCCTGCCAAAATTAAATTTTCGGCTGGAAACCTAAAAACAACCTTGAATGTAAAGGTTAAACCGAGCGCTCAATAGATTAAATTTGAAAAATAACAACCGTAGTGGAATAAAGCAACTTGAGAGGAATAATCTCAGGAAAAGAAACTAAAAACCAGATTACAAATCCTAACAGGCAGTCCGATAATAAATATTTCGGACTGCCTGTTTTTGTTGAAATTTATAGAAATATCAAACTTGCATCTGTCGTCTTCGTAATTTTTAGTTCGTATATGATTAACGCGTATGCTAAATACCGCTGTTACACGTATTTTATTATCTGAGCAACGGAAAATAACATTTCTAAATAAGCATGTGTCGTGTCATAAGTAATCTAATTTTCGCCCATCGATTTTCTTTTGGTTTGTAATCCAATAACTGACAAGACGACAGCATAATTAAAGGTGGATATAATAGAATTTGGGCTCTAACTTTTATATGAAAGAAGCATAGTTTCCAATTCTTGTGTTGATTTACCAAGCGTCTCCCTTACCTTGTCAAGGAAACGATAGCTCTCTTCAATCTTGTCTCTCAATATCAACTGGATAATGAGGATACTGGTGATCTTTTCGGTAAGCTTATCGGCGTTAGGTATGTTTAAACTAAAAATCTTTTCTTTGATTTCCAGTTTTTGATAGATGAGGTCTACTGATGGGGTCAGTGTTCCTGTAAAGTCGTCAAACAGTGCATTTTCTTTTTTCAAATTAAGTACGTTTGCAGCAGAGTCAATTACGGTAACTGTCATAGGAGCAGGCCCACAAAGATAAAATGCAATATCAGGGTCAGGCGATAGATATTTTCTCAATAGTGGCCCTATAAATCCAACCTCTCCCTTCCATTGATTTCCCTGCTCATTCACAAGCCCTTGTTCATCTATTATTTTCCTGTCTTCCTCAGAAATGTTGTAAAAACATTTCTTGTCCACATCGTTCATTTCGGCAGGATTGTCGCCTCGAAATGCCCCGGAAAGTACAGGCATAAACGTAAAATTAGGATTCTTTCTTTGCCAGTTTAGCCACTTAGGCAAATAGACAGTTGGAATATCCTGAAATCGCCGTTCTCCAAGGGAAAATATAGCCTTATCCTGCCGACCTTCTTGAAACCATTGCTCCAATAGCGCCAGTATAGGCGCCAGACCAGCCCCACCGGCTATAAAGACGGCAGTATGCGGCTGCTCCTTCAAGGCAAAATGACCATACGGACCAGTGAAGCGTATCTTTTCACCAAGGAAAAAATTCCACAGATTTTGTTCTTGAATATAATTATGCACGCAACTGGGGCCTATGCAAGGAGGACCACCCTTCTCCAGGGGCATGCATGAATCTACTGGAGCCATACGAATGATGAGTTTCAGGAGGTCTGGCTCTGTGGAAGCGAGTGAATAACCTCTGTAGAGTGTAGTACCCGGCGTGTAGGAAATGAATTCCTTTCCCAACTTCCCGCACGCCTCCTTAATCAAATCTCCATATTTCTTATAATGCTCTTCTACAAAATCCTCCGGAATGGCTAATTGAATATATTGACCAGGTTTGTATTGAATAGGTTTTGCCGGTTTTAACCATAGTTCCATCTTATCGCTGGTAATGGGTATTTTCTTAATAACACGGGCTGTGTATTTTTTAACGTGCAGCGTATCCTTTGGTAGATACAGACTCACATCCTTTTCAACCCTGACCTGACAAGCCAGTCGCACATATCCATCTCCAGCACCATGCTCCAGAAATTTCCGTGAAATCTCTCTGGCGCGCATGTCAAAATGAGGGGTTTCAACAGCCGTATAAGAACCTACATCTGTATGGAGTTTTACCTTACACTGCCCGCAAGTTGCCATTCCCCCACAGGCAGCAGGAATATTAAAACCCCTGTTCTGAAGCAACGAAAGGAGTCTTTCTCCTCCTTCTATATCCAATTCTTTCCTATATTCATCATCGCTTAATACTATAAGCTTGCGTTTTTCACCTCTGCCAAAGAATTGGTAAACAACCTCACTAAATATACTTAGCAGTAATACCAATATGGCAAGGATGCCAGCACCAAACAATAAAGGGGTTATCATCATTTACTCCGCAACGCCTTAACTTCAACTAAACAAATTACAAATGATTATTGAGTCAATAGTCATATATAAAGAATCAAAAATACACATCAAAAAGTGTTATTTTAACTTATTTTTGAATTTTGATTTGTCATTTTGCATTTCGATTTTTTATTTTCAATTTACAATAAAGTCATTTAACACTTTGTAATGAATCTGAGCTAATCAAGGTCGTTTTGAACTTTAGATGCCAGATTTAAAATATATGAATCATCCCAATACCAGTAAAAATAGCTGCCATTATGCCTAATAGCAGAATTGCTATCGTATCTTCATCCCACGCTGTGGTGGGAACGAACAAACGCTGGCGTCTTAATAGTGCAAGCCATACAACGACCATCATCCAGTGAAGTCCGTATCCAAAGGCAGTAATGGTAGTAACAAGAAACTTTGCCCCCATGGGAATAGTAAACGTGGCACTGGCAAGGACGATACAGTTAACCGTAATAAGTTCCAGAAATTGTCCCATCTGTTCATATACATTTTTAGCAAATTTTCTTAGAAGCACACTAAGTATCTGGACAAATACGGCAATAGTAACTATAAATACTGTTAGATAAAAAATACTCTCCAATCTTATAGGAAGGAAAGAATATTTTGCCAGCAAGTTACTACAATTCACCAGTACTTTGTTATACACTAACCAGTTTAATGCCGTGGACAACGTTGTTACGATAATTACGGCCACTCCCATCTTCCATGCCGCATCTATCTGGCGCGACTTATTTATTAATGGACACAACCCCAAAAGTTTACTCAGCACAATCCCATCAAAGAAAAGGGCATTGAGTAAAACGGGAAGAAGGATGATGTAATACTGATTTATGGTGGGAATTGTTTTTATATGTATGATGAGGCTGATAAACAGACAAACTCCCAATCCTATAACAATCAAAGACGTTCTGGATATTCCACGTTTCGGTGGAATTGTTACCACAGGAATTCCGCCATTTGTAGCTGATGCACATTCTGTAGATGCAGATGCACACTCACAGGCAGAGGGCTCCGCGAATACAATTCCCGTCTTTATAAGAAATGGGCGCAACAGTAGTCTAAATGCTGCCAGTGCAAAGAATCCGCCCACAGGCGTAATCATGAGAATAACACGTGGAAATGTATCCGGAATCACTGAAAAGCCCATAATCGTCCCAAAACCCAGTGGCTCTCGCAGAAATGAAAGTATGACTAGTGCCAGAGAATATCCAAGGCAGGCTTTAAATATCTTCCTCTGCGCTTCCCAGAAATCTACGGTCAATCCTTCAGAGATCACGGCAAGCACTATACAGTTAGTGGTAATAAGATCAATATATGCCTTTATATTAGCAGTAATTTCAGGTACAAATGCCTGTGCAAAAAATCCAAAGATAGCCACAAAAACGGATACAATAATCATCAACAAAGAAATCTTATGGTGCGTACCCGCAGCAGATATAAGCCTTTTGAAAGGATAGACCAGGCAAAAACTGCCTGCGGTTACAAACGTTACACCAAGTCCCATGGTCAATGAATTCGCCAGTTTATTTGTCACAGCCAATGAAGAGCAAAATCCAAGTCCAGCGCCGGCAGTCAGGATGAGATTATCCCGCATGAAATATTTTGAAATCAGTCGTATATTCCGCTTTAAACCTACCATTTAATCTCTCCTTGTCCCTCCCAGAATTCTTTCATGGCATCGTTAATAAAAGACTCTATCCCCCTGCTGGTGTTTGTAGCGCCTGTAATTGCATCAACTTCATTAGCAGCCTCTCCCTTTCTCTCTCTGACCACCATTAACTTAGGCCTCAACTTTTTACCTTTAAATTGTTTCTTAAACTGATCCTCTGTAATCCTGCCACCCAAACCAGGCGTTTCGCTATGATCTAGAACCTCTATGCCTTTTAAGGTTTCCAAATCTGGCTCTAAACAAATAAAGAGTGACATGACACTTGACTTATTGTAACCGTATCCCAACTTGGATTCTACAAATCCAATACCCTGAATCTTTCCATCTTTCACATATTTATACAATCTTTTTCCGCCCTTCGGTTTCTCTGCGACTGTTTGTGTACCTGTGTGCTGAATTTCCCAGGACGGTGCTGGAGGCTCTTCTACAGTTATATTTTTCTTAAATACCTCGCGGATATTCTTTTTATCAAAACTTTTAAAGGTAAAACCCATCAATCTTGTTTCTTTGGTGCGATAAGGTATATTAAAAATGTCAAGCACGGCGCGCTTTTCTTTTATGTCAGAATATTCGGCAATTTTGGGGGCCGTATAAAAATACACCATGATAAGCACTGCACATGGTAAAAATGTGATCAATAGGATTGAAGCTATACGGAGTATAATTTTTTTTAATTCTTGCATTATCGTTATGTAGATTAAATACGGTATCTTATTTTTACCATCAACGACTGAATCGGTACAGCCAAAAGATTCATAAGCAGGATTGAGTACATCACCCCTTCTGGTAA
>MHXP01000149.1:7645-7791 GCA_001824485.1 Planctomycetes bacterium GWA2_39_15
CACTCATAAGTTGAAATAATGGTGACGCTACAGTCTTGCCCATAACTAGCGAGAAAAACAAAGACAAAACAAGTACACTGCTCAGATAGGATACAGGAATCCTCCAATTCACAACCTTCAGCTTGATTAACCACAAACCTGATAAT
>MHXP01000150.1 GCA_001824485.1 Planctomycetes bacterium GWA2_39_15
AGTGGGGTTATGAGTTAGCCAAAGAGGAATTTTCAAAATTTACGGTGACAGAAGATGATGTTTATAAGAAGTATAACGGCGTTGTTCCAAAAGGCAAGGTTGTGATAAAGGACAGGATTGCCGACGCCATGTTCCAGCAGGTGCTCCTGAGACCGGAGGAGTATGACGTGATTGCCACGCCGAATCTCAATGGTGATTATATCTCCGATGCCTGTGCCGCCCAGGTTGGCGGTCTGGGTATGGCTCCTGGGGCAAATATTGGCGATAAGGCAGCCGTCTTTGAAGCCACTCATGGTACAGCCCCCAAATATGCGGGAAAAGATATGGTTAATCCGGGTTCCGTCATTTTATCAGGGGTCATGATGTTTGAGCATCTGGGATGGGATAAGGCAGCAAACATGATTGTAAAGGCATTGGGAAAGACTATCCAGAAGAAGACTGTTACGTATGATCTCGAACGACAGATGATCGGCGCTAAGTTGGTAAAGTGTTCTGAGTTTGGTGATGAAATTATTAAAAACATGGAGAGATGATTATTTAGCCACGAATATACACAAATAGTTGTAAATGAAAAGAAAATAAAGTGGCACATTTAAAAGGAATCAATAACTGTGAATTATATCTTTCTGAAATGTAAATTTCTTTTAGTTTTTGCTTTCCTTTGTCTTTTTTTCGTTAATAGAACAAATGCCACGTCTCAATCCTTTAGTTTTAGTGATACTGGGCAGCAACTTGGAAAGATCGCTGATGATGTTGCTTCAATCGCCTGTGGAGATATGAATAATGATGGATATGTTGACCTCATTTTGGCTTCACAGGAAAGTGGAACAATAATTCAACTTTATCTGAATGACGGCAAAGGCAATTTTGAAAAGACGGAAGATACCTTTCCGGTAACAGACGATTCAAATCCATTGTGGAACTTTGGAATTGTTCTTCGCGATTTTAATCGAGATGGTTTACTTGATATCGGTACGGTTGATGCTTGGAGAGGAGTTAATATCTATCTTAAAAATGTAAACAAAGGAAGTTTTGAATGGGATCAAGCTATTCTTGTCCCAGAGGTAAATGAAGTAAAAGGAATTGATACAGCAGATGTCGATAGTGATGGTGATGATGACATTGTATTTGGAGGTCATAATGGGATACCGGATCGTGGGGATAGAGTTTATCTAAATGAAGGATCTGGCTATTTCACTGATTCGGGACAGAAAATTGGTGCCGATGTAACATGGGATACTATATTCGGAGATATCGATAAGGATGGAGATTTTGATTATATATCAATCAACCGTTATGGGGAACACACTTCAAAGATACATCTTAATAATGGTTCAGGAGTATTCGATGATACTATTGATATACCTACAACTCAAACAGATGACTCGTATGACGTAAAACTTGCAGATTTAAATACGGATGGACTTTTAGACATAGTAATTGCTAACTCTGTCAATGTTAATGGAGAAAACGGAACAACGACAAGTAAGATTTTTATAAATAAAAGTAATCATATTTTTGAGTTGGCTGAAGATACGTTAGGAGAACCCAATTGTGAAACAAAGGGGATTGAGGTTGTTGATGTAACTAATGATGGTTATTATGACATCGTTTTGGGGAATTCTAATATTGCAAACATGATATATCGGAATGATGGTACGGGTAAATTTGAAAAAATGGATGTCGAAATTCCAACCAACCAAAACACTGCTATAGCAGCAACCGATATCAATAATGATGGATTCATAGATATAGTAGTAGCAGATATTACAGATGGATACTATAAAGTTTATTTAAACAACGGAGGTGATCTCGAAAAAAATCTCCCACCTGACCCTCCACATACGCTGAAATCGGAAACAAACTATGATGATGTAAATTTGTCATGGGAATCTGGTTTTGATTTAAAAACTCCTCAAAATGGTTTAACCTATAATATTAGAATTGGAAAGCAACCAGGAGGAAATGATATCGTCTCCGGTGTATCATCAAGTGGCACTGGACATTTAGGTAATGCCTTATTTTATAGGATCAAAGGACTTGAGAAAGGCATCTTTTACTGGAGTGTCCAAACGGTTGATTCAAGCTTCAAGAAATCAGAATGGTCACAGGCGGAACAATTTGAAATATCTGAATCTTATCCGGAATGTAACCCTGCATCAATCACAGCATCTACGAGTAAACTGATTATTAAAGTAAATCAAAGTGGTGAAGTTACTGTTACTGTGAAAGGAGAAGACGGTTGCCGGTCGGAAGGTGTAAGGGTGAACGTAAAAATAAGTAAATCTGGCAAGAAAAAGGTATCCGTTTCACCTGAAAGTACAACTACAGATGGCAATGGTGAGGCTATATTTACATTTACAGGTATAAAAAAGGGTAAAGCAAAGGCTACTTTTAATGCTGAAGGTGTTGAAGATTTGGATGAGAAGGTGAAAATACTTATAAAGATTAAATAATGTGTTTAAAGAAGAACGAAGTCTTTGAAAATATTGACAGGAATGAAATAGCCGAAATAATCAAAAGAAGGGCGAATAAAACAGTTATAGAAGGAGGAAACAAAATGTCGGTCAAAGAAATGATAAAGAAAGAAATTGATAAACTTCCGGAAAATCTTCTTCCAGAGGTCTTTGATTTCATACAGTTTTTAGAAAGCAAAAGGGAAAGAATTATGACTGCAAAAACCTCTCAGTGCTTATCCACTGCGTCATTCCAAAAAATATGGGACAATGAAGAGGATGCAGTTTATGACAGTCTGTAATAGAGGAGATGTCGTTCTTGTCCCTTTTCCATTCAGCAACCAAACTACCGTAAAGAAACGTCCGTCGGTAATTGTAAGTTCTGATGTTTATAACAATACCTCCTCTGACATTGTTATCATGACAATTACGGGTAAGACAGATAAAACTCTTAACGTGGGGGAATGTTTAATAGAGGATTGGCGGGGTGCTGGTTTGTTAAAGCCTTCTTCTATTAAACCAGCCATATCAACTATTGAACAAAGATTGGTTTTGAGAAAACTTGGCAAACTTTCTACTAAGGACTTGATTTCAATGGAAGAGGCACTAAAAGAATTTCTAGAATTGAAAGAAAGAAGTGTCAAAAAATGAAACAAAAATTACTGAACAGAATAGAAATAAATCCAAAAATAATGTTTGGCAAACCGGTAATCAAAGGAACACGGTTAACGGTAGGAATAATCTTAGAAAAACTTGCCTATGGTGAAACGGAAGATGAGATTCTGAAAGAATATCCATTCCTAAAGAAAGACGATATTAAAGCAGCGCTTCTTTATGCCGCAAAGACGGTATCGCTTGAAGAGACTGTTCAAATATAACCTCAAACAAAAAATAAATGGAAGACGAAGAAAAGGCAAAATTACTTAATCAAGCCCTTAATAAATCTGCATCTACTTTTATGCTCCAGATTAAGGCATTTGAAAACGAACATGCACAAAATAGTCTTGATAAGTTTATTGGCCATATAAAGCTTTTTAATGATAATGTGGGGCTATTGGCAAAATCTATTGATCGTTTAAATTATATTCCAAAAGAAGGCTGGGAACGATGGGATGTAGATAAACAAACTCAATCTGTTTTTATTTCAAGAACACCCAAGACATTAACATCGGCGTTTAACCTAATTATTGCTGGCTATTACGATGAAGGGCTTGCCGTTTGTAGAGTGGCTTACGAAAATTTATTGGCAATTTGTTTTTTACAGAAAAATCCACAGAATGCAGATTCCGTATTAGGTTATGGGTTTAAAAAGCAAATTAGAAAACAATTACCATCAATAAAGCAATTTAAGCCTTCTAATGTTTTAACCCAAGAACTTAAAATTGCTGATGAAGATGAAATGTATAGTTTTTTGAGCATGCCTATACATGGTAATAAATTTACTGTATTGAAAGATATTGTAAATGCACAAAAAAGTGGATTTACATTTAACTTGGGATTTAGCTACGATGAAGAACGTTTATCAATGTCATTCAATCATTTGATAGCAATACTTTATTTATCGTTATGTTTGTTCAAAGGTATATTTGGCAAATATTTTAAAGATTCTGAAATGCCCTATGATGATAAAGCTATAGAAGCTTTGAAGATATTTATTGGTGGTTTTCCAGATAATCATTATTATCTTGCTAGGTTTCCAGGAATAGTGGATAAAATTTTAACTGCCTTACAAATTTAAAGATACCAATTAAAGGTGAAATAATGGGCTTATCAGAAGCGATACCAAGGCAAAGCTTATAGAACCCAGGCTAAGGGCAAAACAGATGGACAAAGTAGTTCGAATTACTCACGTAGGATTACAGTATGGCAACTTAACGCTGAGAAAGAAATGGCTTTAAAATGGTCTATGTAAACATCACTTACTGGGATTTAAGAAAATTATTAGAACTTAACGAACGTTCTAAGCAAAAAAATACTTTCGATTTCCAGCTTCAGATTAATAAGCCCGAAGAGCCTATGTTTAAAATTAAAAGAATAATTTAAAGGATGGATTCTATATGGCTAGAAAAAAGATAACAGTCGTTGGCGCTGGGAATGTGGGCGCTACCACGGCACAGCGACTTGTTGAAAAAGAGATAGGTGATGTGGTGCTGGTGGATATTGTCCAGGACATGCCGCAGGGGAAGGCGTTGGACATCCTGGAATCAGGGCCTGTCTACGGCTATGATACCAGAATTACAGGCGCTAACGGATATGAAGAAACAAGAGACTCTGATATTGTAGTCGTCACCTCCGGTGTGGCAAGGAAGCCGGGAATGAGTAGAGATGATTTACTCAAGATCAATGCCGCTATCGTAAAAGGGGTGGTAGAAAATGTTGTAAAGTCCTCACCAACCGCCATCCTGATTATTGTATCCAATCCATTGGATGCCATGACTTATATTGCCCATAAAGTGAGCCGATTTCCTAAAAATAGAATTATAGGAATGGCAGGTGTGCTGGACGCTGCGCGCTTCAGTACGTTCATTGCTATGGAACTGAACGTATCCGTTGAGAACATTCACGCCTTTGTGCTTGGCGGACACGGAGATACAATGGTTCCTTCAACACGATATACGACAGTTGCAGGAGTTTCCGTAGAGGAATTGATTCCCAAACAAAAACTGGAAGCCATTGTCAAACGCACCAGGGACGGCGGGGCGGAGATTGTCAATCTGCTAAAGACTGGCAGCGCCTTCTATGCCCCATCGGCAGCCGTGGTAGAGATGGTTGAAGCAATACTAAAAGACAAGAAAAAGATTTTACCGTGTGCCGCTCTATGCGAGGGAGAATATGGCATTAATGGTCTCTTTGTGGGTGTGCCTGTAAAACTTGGTGCAAGAGGTATTGAGCAAATATTTGAAATTAAGCTAAACGCAGAGGAATCGGCTGCCATAAAGCGCTCTGCCGATGCCGTAAAAACATTGTGTGAACAGGTGGATAAGATATTGTCGTGTTAAGAGGTCAGAGGTCAGGAGTCAGAAAGCAGAAAACAGTCTATTTATTTGATTATTGGAATTTAAGTTTTGGAATTTATTAAATCATGAATCTGATTAAGGCAGAAAAACGATTACTCGAAATTCTTTTGCAAAAATCCTTCAAATACAGCGAAGAACCTATCTTTAAACTGGTGTCTGGAAGGATGAGTAATTACTACGTTAATTGCAAGGCTACGACTCTCGACACAGAGGCAATGCTGCTGATAGGACACATTTTTTACAATAGAGTTAAGCCTCTTCATATTAATGCGATTGGCGGGCTAACTCTGGGCGCAGACCCCATTGCCTTTGCTACAGCCATTGTCAGCGGGATGCAGGATGATGCTATTAATGCCTTTGTAGTGCGAAAAAAGGCAAAAGAACATGGATTGATGAAATGGATTGAAGGCAACGTGCAAGAAGGAGATAAGGTGGTGATTGTTGATGATGTAGTGACCACTGGGCAATCCACGATAGAAGCCATTGATCGAGCCAGAGAGTCAAACCTGAATGTCATCAAAGCTATTGCGTTAGTAGACCGACAGGAAGGCGGAAGGGAAAATATTGAGAAAAAGCACGTTCCGTTCGCATCTGTATTTACAAGAGACGATTTAATGAATTTGTATAAAAAACGATAACCATTCACCGCTGAGGTCGCGGAGGGCGCTGAGGTGGATAATGAGGAAAGACTGAATAAAATAACAGAAACAATATATTGTAGAAATTTTAAAAGAAGGTATTTTAGAGAATTGTTAATAATTTTCCTGATTCTCTGCGTACTCGGCGTTCTCTGCGGTGGAGAATAATGAATATAGAAAAACGCGGTTTCTGGTCATGGTTTTTACAGAGGATTACAGCCCTGTTGCTGATAATGGGAATGTCTGTACATTTCTTTACCTTTCACTTTAGTCCCGGTCGGTATGCCTCCCGCTATTACGACGAAATTATCAACCGATTCTGTTCTCCGGGATGGATTACTTTTAATGTCTGTCTCCTTGCGCTGGTTATTTTTCACGGATTAAACGGGCTTTGGGGCATATTCGTTGATTTTAATTTTATTGAAAACCGAAAAAACCTTTTCAAACAATCCCTTTGGTTTATAGGGTTAATTTTATTTTTTATTGGACTTTATATTCTCATCAAGTTTGCAACATGCAAAAATTAAAAGAATGCTTTGAAGACCTGATGAAAAATAAAAATCCGGGCATGTTTGCCTTCTGGATTCATAGGGTTACAGGGGTGGCTGTCACGATATTTTTCTTTTTACATATCTTGACACTAAGCGCTGTCTTTCGTGGA
>MHXP01000151.1 GCA_001824485.1 Planctomycetes bacterium GWA2_39_15
GGTAACGATGATGAAACACTCTACTTGGATTGCAACGGAAAGGACCGTAAAGGCACATGAGACCAGGCCAGACGGAAGGGCACTGGCTGTAGGTACCGGTTATCAAGCCAGTTTCCGTTATGGTTCTCAGCAGAGTATTACCAGGGATTGGTCCATGCCGATGCACCAGCTTGATAGTCTGTTCCACAAAGCCAAGATTGGTATGAAGTTTATCTTTGGCTTTGAGGGTGATAACCATGGCATCAATACTGTTCCGAAGGAGACATTGGTAAAGGTTACCAAGGCGGAAGACGGTGGTATCGGTGGGAAAGGTGTGTGGGATCCGGTAAAGACAGGCTACACCACAGGTAATGAGAATGATTTCATGAAGAAATACCTTGCCGGTGAGTTAATAAAGGTAGAAAAGGCATAAGATAGATTATGTAAGGTCAAAAACGAGCTAACAGATGGATTGTAAAACATTTGTTAGCTCGTTTAATTTTGGGATTTCTTAAATTTTGTGTAAAGGAGAAACGAATTTATGAAAAAATATTTGATTGCTGGGATACTTGCAGCGTCGTGTGTTGTATTTACTTGCAATTCCCGTGTGTGGGCTCAGGCTGAAGAAAAGAAGGCACTGACATCCGAAGAGGCTGCTGAAGCAATGAAGAAGCTGGAAGATGCGCAGCAAAAGTTAAAGAAGGTAGTTAAAAATTTACCAAAGGTGGATAATGCAGGCTCCATTACAGGCGTTGTGACGTGTCAAAAGATGAGGAATAATGCAGATGCTATCGTTTTTTTAGAAAAAGTTGGTGAGAATAATTTTCCTCCAGCTCCGGAACATGCGATTATTGATCAGCTTAATTTAACATATGTACCTAGAGTTGTTGCTATGCAGAAGGGAACAACAGTAGATTTTCCAAATAGTGATGCAGTTCGCCATAATGTGTTTTCCCCACCTACTGCTGCCTTGCAATTTAATTTGGGTACATATCCAACAGGTGTTGTTAAAGAAGTGCTTTTTGATGTTGTGGGAGAAACGCCCCTTCTCTGCAATGTTCATGCTGAAATGGCAGGCTATGCTGTTACACTTGAGAATCCTTATTTTGCAATGACGGATAAAGACGGGAACTACACTATTGAAGGTGTTCCAGCAGGGAAATATGTGGTAAAGACATGGCACGAAAAACTTAAAGAAATATCCCAGGAAGTTACAGTTGAAGCTGGCAAAGCGGCAACTGCTAATTTTGATTTGAAAAGAAGAAGATAATTTGAAGATTTAAGGAGCTTAACAGCCATTATGGGCAGATGTTGTGCCCTTTACATAGAAATTCTAGTGAGATTAAACCTCTCACTGGAATTTTTTTTTAATTTAAATAACGATATAAAGTGTTGTACAGTTGAAAATTATTAAAATGCTTATATTGAAAGTTTAGTTGTAAATTCCAGGTTTTTTATTAAGAGTACATGATGGATATGCCTTACATAATTTCAATTCAAGTTGGCAAACCTAAAGTTTCTTGGGTCAAAACCATTGCAAATATTACAAATAGTTTCCTTTTGAGGATGGCAGGCGCTTTTAGGCGTATTTTGCTTAAGACTCCAATCATGATGTATGTTCCATGGTCAACGGGCTTCTATAAAAAGCCTGTAGAGGGAAAGGTTTGGCTGGGTAAGTGGAACCTTTCTGGTGATGGACAGGCAGATCTCAAGAGTCACGGTGGGCCTGAAAAAGCAGTGCTTGCTTACTCGGCAGAGCATTATCCTGTCTGGTGCAGTGAAATTAGTGGCCTTGCGCTTCCTTACGGTGCATTTGGTGAAAATTTTACTGTAGCGGGGCTTACAGAAAAAACGGTATGTATTGGAGACACGTACACTGTGGGAGAAGCCCGTTTGCAGGTCTCACAACCACGCCAGCCGTGCTGGAAGATCTCACGACGATGGCGCATTAGAGATTTAGCCGAGAGGGTTAAGATTACAGGTAGAACAGGTTGGTATTTCCGGGTCATTACGGAGGGATATGTTGAATGCGGATTACCAGTGGTGCTCCTTGATAGGCCATTTCCTCGGTGGACTGTTGCTCATGCTAACGAAATCATGAAGCATCGGCGCAAAGATAGACATGCCGCAGAAGAACTTGCTTCATGTGAACTTCTTTCTGTGAATTGGCGTAAAATCCTGTCCGCCAAACATCCTTAAATGTATATATTAATATGGTAAATTTTGTGATAACCGATTAAAAAAAGTCGGATAATTGAAAGCTTGTGTGTTATTTAACAAAGTTTACATTTGACAAAGTTATCAAAATACTAATATAATTTGGTGTGTAAAATATAGACATTTGACAAGATAGAGCTATTAAAGCAAGCTCTGAAATTAAATAATATCTCCCTTATTTCCCGTTTAATAGGGGGATTGGGAGCATTTTTGTAGGATAAAAGCGATTTTTTGCAGGGTTGTTTTCTGATTCTATTTTTTGATTACTAAAAGTTATGATTCAGCGGCGTAAAACACGAGTGGTAAATGCAGGCGGGGTGTTGATTGGCGGGAATAACCCAATTTCCGTACAAACTATGACCAAGACCCACACCGAGGATATTGATGCTACAGTTAAGCAGATTAAAGAACTGGAGGCAATTGGGTGCCATATTGTGCGTGTAGCGGTTCCTACAATTGTTACAGCGAAGTGTCTTGGCGCTATTAAAAGGCAGATAAATATTCCGTTGGTAGCAGACATACACTTTGGGCATCATCTCGCCTTAGAAGCTATTGCTCAGGGTGTAGATAAAATAAGGATTAATCCTGGAAATATGAAGGATAGGAAAAAACTGGAAGAGGTTGTACTTGCTGCCAAAGATAAACGTATTCCTATTCGTATTGGCGTTAATTCAGGCTCTGTACGTAGTGAAGATGACAAACATGAAGAATTAACTGCTTTGATGGTTAAGACTGTCTTGAAATATTGCGAGCACTTTGAATCGCTGGGATTTAAAGACATTGTATTATCACTCAAAGCGTCCGATGTGCCTTCGACCCTTGACGCTTACAGGTCAATAGCAACCCGGTGCGATTATCCCTTGCATTTAGGCGTCACAGCCGCAGGACCGCCTAGCCTCGCAACTATCAAATCGGCTATCGGTATCGGGGCTTTATTATCCGAAGGTATCGGAGATACTTTGCGGGTTTCTTACACGGGTGCATCCGAACTGGAGGTTGAGGCTGGATATGATATTCTGGCGGCATTGGGACTTCACAAGCGAGAGGGAGCGGAACTCATTTCCTGTCCCACATGTGGCAGGTGCGAGATTGATTTAGTGAATATTGTTGAACAGGTTAGACAACGTTTACCGAACGATAAAAAGCATCTCCAGATAGCTATTATGGGGTGTGTAGTGAACGGCCCTGGTGAAGCGCGTGAGGTAGATATTGGTATTGCTGGCGGTAAAGGATTTGGTTTTCTTTTCAAGAAAGGCGAAAAGGTGAGAAAGATACCTGAAAATCGCATGGTGGATGAGCTTTTAGAAGAAATTGCTCAGATGTCGTAAAATGAAAAATATTGTAGTTCTTGGTTCTACAGGTTCTATTGGTAAGAATACTCTTGAGGTGGCACGAAATTTAAAGGATAAATTTCGGGTGATTGGTCTATCTTCAAACTCTCGGTGGGAGTTACTGGCAGAGCAGATTGAAGAGTTTAAACCGACATGCGTTGCCTTGAACGATAGGCAATTAGCTGAAAAGTTAAAAAGGCGTTTTACAGATAATAATCTGAAAATACTTACAGGAAACAATTGTCTTGAAGAAATTGTTTCAAATCAGGAGGTGGACGTTGTTGTCTTAGCAGTTGTGGGTGCTGTTGGTTTGCCTGCTGCTATCGAGACCGTACAGCAAGGTAAGATACTTGCATTGGCTAATAAAGAATCGCTGGTTATGGCAGGGCATATAGTAATGCCATTAGCCAAAAAAAACCAGATATTACCTGTGGACAGCGAACACAGCGCCATATTTCAATCACTTCAATCAGGCAAACCAGGTGAGATCAAACGCGTTATTATTACGGCATCAGGTGGGCCTTTTTATGACTATCCTTCTGACAAGCTTTCCGATGTAACCACTGAACAGGCCCTCAAGCATCCCACGTGGCAGATGGGGCAAAAGATCACCATAGATTCTGCCACTCTGATGAATAAAGCGCTGGAGATTATTGAGGCGAGATGGCTATTTGATCTGAAGGTCGAACAGATAGATGTCGTGATACATCCTCAATCGATTATTCATTCAATGGTTGAATTTTGTGATGGGTCGGTAATCGCACAAATGGGTATGCCAGACATGAAAGTGCCAATTCAATATGCTTTAACATTTCCCGATAGGAATCCTCTTAAGGTACAACCATTAAATTTGTCAAATATCGGGAGTCTTACATTTAAGAAACCGGATATGGAAAAATTTCCAGCTTTAAGGCTGGGTTATCAAGCAGCAAGGGAAGGTGGTACTATGGGGGCAATACTTAACGCTGCTAATGAAGTTGCAGTACAATCCTTCCTTGATGGTAAGATTCGATTCACCGATATTGTGCTATCTGTGGAAAAGGTAATAAACAATCACCATTTTATAAAAAACCCTTGCATGGAAGATATTTTAACGGCAGATGCCTGGGCAAGACAGGAGACTAAAAAATGCCTTATGTAAACGTATCAACCAATGTCATACTTGTAATCCTGGGTATAGGCCTGCTTATTTTTATCCATGAACTTGGCCACTTCCTTATGGCAAAGAAGATTGGAGTTCGCGTGTTAGCGTTCTCGCTGGGATTTGGGCCTGCTATTTTTAAAAAGAAATGGGGAGAAACTGAGTATCGTCTTTCTATATTTCCGCTTGGAGGCTATGTCAAGCTGGCTGGAGAAAGTCCAGATGAAGAAAAGACAGGTGCCTCGTGGGAATTTTCGGCCAAGAGTGCAGGACAACGCGCCTCTGTACTCGTGGCTGGAGTGGCATTAAACGCCATATTGGCATTTGTTGCATTTATTGTTGCCTTTCAAATTGGTGTGCCCTTTATTACTTCAGAGGTGGGTCAAGTCATGCCGGGTTGGCCTGCCTGGGAATCAGGAATTAAGCGGGGAGACAAGATCGTAGAAATTGATGGGAGTAAAGATGTTGACTTTGAAGACCTCTTTACAATTGTTGCATTGAGTAACTCAGCTAAAGGCGTGCAACTTAAAATCGAACGGGATAATAAGGCTTTTGATGTTAATGTCTTGCCTAAGTACGATGAGGAGCATGGTATTCAGCGCATTGGAATTATGCCAGCAACAAGCCTGGAGATTGATAAAATATTTGCTTATGAAAATAACGATTCGCCAGCGAGGGATGCTGGTATTCAGGTAAAGGATATTGTGGTTGCCGTAAATGGTAAACGCATTTCCACAGAGGATGAATTTCGTGAAGTAGAGGCTGCAAATTCCGGGAAAGAGATTTCAATTACGGTATTGCGGGATAATAAAGAGGCTGAGTTAAAGGCGATTCCTTCTAAGTCCACACGATATATGCTTGGTATTTCTTGTGCAACTGCCATCATGGATGGTGTAAAAAATAATAGTCTTGCAAGTAGTGTGGGTTTAATCAAAGGTGATGAGATTATTGAAGTTAATTCAAACCCTGTCGCAGGATTCACTGATATTAATAAGCGGATTATTGATTTTAAAGATGAGACGTGCATCCTCACAGTTAAAAGGAATGACAAGATTTCTTTGCTTGAAGTTCCTCTCAAAGATACAAAAGCACGAGAAGAATTTCTGGATGGACTTACGCCTTTTTATGGTCTGAAGATTGATTCACTTGTTGAGGGGTTTCCCGCAGAGAAGATAGGGTTAAAACCTGGCGATAAGATCATCTCTATGAATGAGAAGGAAATAAAAGACTGGAATACGCTTTTGCAGGTTGTGATGTTGAGCCAGGGGAAACCTATGGTGATCGGGTGGATGCGTGGTAACGAGCGATTTGTATCTACTATAGAACCTCAAAAGGACGAAAAGAATGCTGCAGGCCGTATTGGCGTGAAGTTTAAGGAAAAGACGGTAATTAGGCAGTATGGTCTGACAGGATCATGCAGCATTGGTACAAAAAAAGCTATTATTAATGTTCAGAGGCTGTATTTAACAATGAAGGGCTTTTTTTCCCAAAGACTCTCGACAAAAAATGTTGGTGGATTTATTCTAATTGCGCAGGCATCTTACGAATCAGCAAAGGTTGGTTTTGGCAAACTTGTTTACTTTCTGGGTATATTAAGCCTCCAGCTTGCGCTGCTGAATATTTTACCCGTTCCGGTATTGGACGGTGGTCACCTCTTATTTCTGGCAATTGAAAAAATAAAGGGCTCTCCTGTAAGCCAGAAAACGTTATCCATAGCACAGTACATCGGTTTCGGTCTTATTATTACTCTAGTCATTTATGCTACACGCAACGATATCATGCGGTTGTTGACACTTTAGAAATCGTAATTGTTTAGTCATGAGCGCATACGAAGTGAGTATTTGTGTTAATTTGCGGCTAAACAACTAATATAGTAAAACGCTAAAAAATTGTCATTGCGATGGTTTTAACCCGAATCAATCTCAAATGTGTGATTGATTCACTTCATTCGTAATGACATTTATACTATCAATTTATTTATAACGTTTGCTATAAAATCCTCTCCTCTTCTTATGGCTGAACTAATCAACATCACCATTCCTGGGCAGAAAAAAAGTTATTCCTTAAAAGACATTACTATTATTGGCAGGGCATCCACCACTGACATAAGACTTGACGACCCTATGGTGTCACGACACCATGCAAGAATCAGTAAATCAAATAGTGGGTTTCTTATTGAAGACCTTGGTAGCCGGAATGGCGTCTTTCTGAATGATGAGCGGATAACTTCTCCTTACCCTTTGACCAACGGCAGTAAGGTTTGTATCGGGCCATATACGCTAGTTTTCAATGACGCCGAGTCCGCACATCCATCTCCCAGGGAATACGTATCCAATGAGTTTACACAGATTATAATGGCAACGAAAGAACCATTGCCAGTTGAAAGTATAGACGAAGCTATTTGCCATGAAATTACAAATAAAGCTGAATTTGTCCAGTTGCAAAAGAGGTTAAAGATATTCCATGATATTACAAATGCTATTGGTAATATTTTTGATATTGATGCGTTACTGGAAGAAATTATTAAGATTATTTTTACCGTATTTCCACATGCCGGCCGTTGTTTTGTAGCTTTGCAGGACTCTGATGAGACCCAATTGACAATTCGAACAATTCACACAAAAGATTCCGACTTGGGTGAGGAAAATCATATCATGAGCCAAACTCTTGCACAACGTGCCATCAATGAACAAAAATCGCTGCTTGTTATGGACACGCAAATGGACTCCAATGTCAGTGTGAGCATGAAAATAATAGGTGCTCGTTCCATACTTTGTGCCCCTCTGATATGCCCTCAAAAAACTTTAGGAATATTGCAGATGGAAAGTAAAAGTAAAAATTATGAATTTTCTAAGGCAGATTTGAATCTTTTTACAGGCATTGCATCCCAGGTGGCATTGTTGATCTATAACGCTGAGCTTTTTGACGAGCTCAAAAAGTCAAAGGAGCGTATCGAGTCTGAAAATAAAAACCTCAAAAAACAACAGAAGGTTCACTCTGCCTTCAGCAATATTATCGGTGAGAGTTTAAAAATTAAGGAAGTATTAGAGTTGGTCAAAAAGGTCTGCAATGCCCCTTATAGCGTTCTTATTACAGGGAAAAGCGGTTCAGGAAAAGAATTAATTGCCAAGTCTATCCATTACAATAGTTCAAGGTCAGATCAACCCTTTGTAGTTTTAAACTGTGCCGCTATTCCGCGAGACCTCCTTGAAAGTGAACTGTTTGGACATGAAAAAGGGGCATTTACAGGGGCAGTAGAAACCAAGCAGGGACTCTTTGAGGTGGCGAATAAAGGAACTATTTTTCTTGACGAAATTGGCGACATGCATCCTCATACCCAGGCGAAACTCCTGCGTGTCTTGCAGGAAAAGGAGCTGCAGCGGGTAGGCGGAACAAAGGTGATTAAGATTGATGTGCGCATCTTGGCAGCAACCAATAAAGACTTGAAGACGGCAATAGGTAGCGGGGAATTTCGGGAAGACCTGTTTTACCGGCTGAATGTAGTGCCTGTCCATATTCCTCCGTTGTGTGAGCGCAGGGAAGATATCCCCTTGTTGATTGCGCATTTTCTTGAGACAAGTTGTGCCGATGTTGGTAAGCGTGTAAAAGGATTTACCCCAGAGGCTGTAACATTGCTTTTAAATTACTCTTGGCCTGGCAATGTGCGAGAATTAAGGAATGTCGTTGAAAGGATTGTTACCCTTGCCCCGGATGATAGTATGCTTGGTGTAGATATGTTACCGCAGGAAATAAGTAATAAGTCTGTTGTGCAGTTACAAAAATATAAATCAACAGGTACCCTTTATGAGGCGCAAAAGCAGTTAGAAATCGAGATGATTATGGACGCACTGAAATCTGCCGAGGGTAATAAGTCCAGGGCCGCAGAATTGCTGGGAATCAGCCGGAAGGTGCTGTACGAAAAGATAGAAGCCTATAAAATTTCATAGCGCAGAAATGAATTCCATTATAGGGATAGTAAATTGATTTACGGAAGAGCTAAGGTGTCGAATCTTTCCGATTGACAAATTATATCCGAAGGGAAAAGTTCAAGGCTGTATC
>MHXP01000152.1:0-1486 GCA_001824485.1 Planctomycetes bacterium GWA2_39_15
TATTTTCTCTTGGCCATTTCTGTACCCATATCTCCTTTGATGCAACAAATCTGTAATAATCCTGCCAATCTTTTTTATATCTTCTTCCTTGATAGACTGGTAATATTTTTTGAATATCGCAAGTGTCTCATTAAATAATCAATAATTGGCTCGAAAAGGTTTTCATTGGCAAAAATCTTCACGCTGTAACCCCGGCTTCTTCATCAGCAAGAACTGCCGCATAATTCAGGCATGCCCTGATATCTTTATCAGAAATGTTGGGATACGCCTTTTTTATACCATCAAAATCTTCTCCAGCGGCAAGAAGGTCAAGTATTATATGTACGGGTATTCTTGTGCCTTTAATACAGGGCTTCCCACTGCATATCTTTGGATCGCTCACTATTCTCTCGATTGCCTTATTCATTTTACAAGCCTCCTTTTTATTTTAAAATGTTCTGCATTTCAATACTCTATTTACTTTTCTTATTATAACAAACACACTGCTTACCTTCCCAGGCTGATTTTTGACTAACTTACAGACGGCATGCACATTTTCCCCTCCACATGGCAATCTTATCCGGCGTGAGGTTGTAAAGTTTATAGGCAAGCCGGTCATTGTGGCATCATATTCTTTTGTTTTGGGTTGTTTCCCCTGGCTTTACAAGTAATCCCCGTCTTTCGTAATAGCCCTGTCCTCACGGAAGTGGGGAAAAAATACGCCTTGAACTTTTCCCTTCAGAGACAATGTGTCAATTTGAAAAACCCGCCATCCTTAGACAGACTCAACCAATGAAATCGTATTTCTCTTTCAGATATGCTTTCCATAAATTCAGCGTATTGATAGGGTTTATTTCACATAATTATTTCAGGACTTAAAGTACTATTTCTTAAATCTATTCTAAGATAATCCGTCTCTTTCAAAACTCCGATGTTATGGTACTCAATAACCACAGATTAAATTGCCAAAAAGCCAATGTTTTTTAGATAATTGAAAGTTTCGTCGTAAAATGTGGGGGTGCGCGTTGGGTCCTCAGCGTCTCCTAGAGGAACAACAATAACCATGCCTTGGCGAGCGCGAGTCAAAAGAACACGGTAAGCATTCTTGAGATATTTCTTTCGCTCCTCTTTCCTGATATGCTTCCAACGGTCACCGCAAAAAGACCAGTGCTCCCAGCCTTTATTTGAATAGCGAAAATCAGCGTCCCATGTAACGCAGACCCAATCAAGCTCCAACCCCTGGATGTGAAATTCAGTAGCAACATCCTCAAGGTAATACGAAGAACGTACATCCTCCTTGCCATCAAGGAACCAGTGAATTGGGTCCATTGGTGATTTCACATCAATCGCATAAGGCTTTAGGCGTTCTGCTTGTGACGAAACGACAATCCCGTAGCGCTCCGAGCCTCGTGCTTGTTTTTTCAGCCATTGCTTGGCATTGACAAAATCACGCGTAATGACTATCGGATATTTTTCTTTTATTTTATCAAGTGTTATTTGAGCATCT
>MHXP01000152.1:1545-1915 GCA_001824485.1 Planctomycetes bacterium GWA2_39_15
AATCGTGAAACGATCGGTTCAGAGACTCAATCCATTCACTAATTCCAGCCTCACCAGTATTGATCTCCTGCCCACCCCCAACAAGACACACGATTATCGCCCAATCGGGATGACGATCGAGGCATGAAATAAGAAATTCGGATTCAGAGTGTCTAAAACCGATAACATCTTTTTTTCTGCGCATGAATGAAGAAGTCTGTTCCGCATTCCAGGCTCGCTGGGCTTCGTCAAACAATGCGACATGCTCTTTTGGCGGGTTGGGATCACGAAGACATTCATCACGAAATTCATGAACATTCTGGACGAATGCTTTCACTTTGCTACGTGCTTCACCAATTTTGATTTTGTCACCACCCTCATGTCCACGCCG
>MHXP01000152.1:1958-2210 GCA_001824485.1 Planctomycetes bacterium GWA2_39_15
GGTCCATTGCCAGAAAGGAAAACGCTATAGAGGTCATCAGATGGGTCGATATGTTTTGTTGCAATATTGAGACCAACAAGTGTTTTCCCGGCCCCAGGTACACCAGTCACGAAGCAGATTGCCTTATGGGAATTATTCTTTGACAAATGAATAATGTCAGAAATCGCATCGGATGTCTTACTCAGATTAATCGCACCTGCATCACTGCGTGATATCTCATCAACTGAATGATCATTGTAAAGCGCCACTGCT
>MHXP01000152.1:2220-6237 GCA_001824485.1 Planctomycetes bacterium GWA2_39_15
ACTTGTCGTTTTGCGGTGAAAGAGCAATAATAGGCGTGACACTTGTTGCCTCTGTGGCAATGAGAACAGGAGCAATAAACTGTTCGTGGCTTGATTCGTGGAAGTTCTTCAAATCTAACGCATAGTCCCATGTTTGATCTGTGGCTTGCGCGGTTAATTCTCTCTCGCCAACTTTAAACTCAAGAACAAAGATTGCTGGCCCTATCAAAAGTACAACGTCAATATGTCGTCCCATTCGTGGGATTGAGTACTCAAAATAGATAGTTCCTTGTCGAGACAACAGAACTTTACGCATGATGTTAATTTCAGAAAGCCATGCGCCACGTTGGGTCTGTTCTACAGAGAAATTACTGTTTAATGTCAGTTTGCCAAGTATCTCTTCAGTTGAAGACTTCAGAAAATTAGCGATAGAATCCGAGTAATACTCACGTCTAATTCTCTCTTGCTTAGTATTCACTTTGATTTATTCCACAACCAGTTTTGAAAACTAGTATAATGTAATTACCCACGTAGAAAGAATAGTTTTGTTAGAATAAAGCTTAATAGGTAACATTTTATCATGAAGTTTATATCTGAAACCATTCCCAAAAAGGAATTTCCTGACAATGATTTCAGGCTTTGTGTCCTTGCTCCTTATCATGGACATATTATAACTTCTGGTTTACTTATTGTGCACGTCTGCCATAGTTTGTGTCGTATTCGTTGAGTCTGCCCATTGTATTGCTTACTTTTGCCTCTTAGAGGCATCTAAAATAGTTATACCCACAAGTTCTTTCCCTTTGTATCTGAGCAGAACTCCATTTTCTACCATCTCCGAATCCGTCGCCTTCTGGGGTCTCTTAAAACTTATATAAAGAACATCTGCCTCTTTATCATAATCCATCCACATTTTGGTCTCAGGTAATTTGATGATATGGGAAACAATCCCGGTTATTTCTTTCAAAGTCTTATTTATTTCTGCCGTTGCCATAAAGTCACCTCCCTTTCTAGTTTTATTTTGTTTGTAAAATATGCTGTAACAATAAACCCGTCATCGCTACTGATTTCTTTGTAAACAACCGCAAGAAACTTCTTTTGTAATTTTCTTAATGCAATTAAGGCATTCCCATAACCTTTTATAACACAATCTGGAGATTCGACTACAGTGAGGACTTCATCATAATAACCTGCCATATCATCATGGTTTTCAATAATGTGTACCCACCTTTCATCAGTTAGTCTGATTGGGACGTCATTGACTGATTTTACGATATCCATTTATCCCCTATCCAAAACCTGAATCCATTGCCAAAAAGGAATTTTCTGACCATGATTTCAGGCTTTGTGTCCTTGCTCCTGATCATTGACATATTATAACTTCTGGTTTTCTTGTTGTGAACATCTGCCATGAATTTATTCCCGAATAATCAGTCATTTTCTTTGTTTCCAATCTCTTTTGTGAGTTTTAATATCTCATCATATATAATTTTGAGCTTAAAAGTTGCTTTCGATCATTTCATTCAGTCTTTCTGATTTCGAATCTTTCATTAACAAGCTCAAGTGCTTGCGTTATCCAGTTTATATCAAATCTCAATCCTGATTCTATTAACAATTTAATGAGAGGACTTGCTTCCACAACAAGTTTTTTCTTCTTTGCAGTTAAAATAATTCCTACTGTACCCCTTACATACAAATTAAAAGTGTGTGCACATTTCCTAGCCTGTAGATCGTCCAGAATAACGTCATAGCCAGGATGTTCAACGGCAAAGGTAATAACCTCGGATTCTCCCTTTCCTAAATCCCATCCTGCTATGCCTGAATGTATTTGAAGGTGGTCTTTTAAAGATATAACCTTTTTGGAAGAAAGAAAAAGTTCCCACCTTAATTGTTCTTCTTTGTGAAAGAATAGTTCGTCTATTACACCCTTTGGAATTACAAGTTCCGCACACAGGTCTGTAAGAAGATGCAGATACCCTATCTTACTCAATAAAATTAATGGTGATGTATTAACAACCCATCGTCTATTCATGTGATATTTCTTCTTTTATTTCTTCAATGCTATACTGAAACGGCGAAACGCTAAATTTCCCCAACGAAAATATAAATTCAGCGCGCGTGAGACCCGCTATTTCCGCAGCCTTTTCCTGCGATATTATGCCCATTTCATACCATTTAACTGCTGCCGCGAGTCTTAATTCCTTAGCAAACTCGGAAGGCTCCTTTCGGAGAGTTGAAAATACTCCTTCTGGCATATCAAGTTTTAATACTATTGACATTTATTCACCTCCTCTTTTGCCTTATGATAGGCATCCAAAATATTTATTTCATCTGATGCAATCCGCAATTATTAAGAATTCTATCTGATTCTTCATTTCCTCCGGTGATAAAATTTCTGCATAAAAGGCTAATCTCCTGATACACTCGCCAATACTCAATGTGTTCATTTCTACAAATATTATTCCCCAGTGATTTTCCCCACCTTGTACTGACTCTTTTGCAATTTTCAGAAAATGATGATCATGGGTAAAAATAACCGCTTTCATAGATGACGCATATTTAAAATGTTCAATATCAGCGCTACCTGTCATATCTCTTTCATGCGCAGAAAAAGCCTTTATTCCGAGTCTCTTTAATCCATCAGCAATACGAATGTCAACATTCTCGTCAGTGTATATCTTTAATTTTGCCAAGTTTCTTCTCCAGAATGGACGCATGTTCTTTCTTCATGCCTTCTGTGTCCCGAATTGCGGCTTTCCATGCACTGTCAATCTCGTTCTTGTGTTCATGGTAATAAGAAAGAGCGTCATGAACTTGTGGCAAATTTATCTGTGGCAGTGCGACTATTATATCTTCCGGAGACTGTCCCATGATTTCATATCGAATAACTATGTCCAGCACCCTGACACCGGTACCTGAAATAACAGGCACACCACCTCTTAATTTTTTATTCCTTGTGATATAGGGATGCTTCGTTTGTTTTATTACCGTACTCATTCCATATCCTCCTGGGTTTCACTTTTAAGAGATTTAAAAGCGTATTTATAATCTTCTAAAAGTTCTTCTTTGTCCATTTACACATCCTCTTTTGTTACATAGATATAAGCCTTCTGCAGCATTTTCTCAACTAAATTCTAAATATTTAAAATAACCTTCCCGCACTTCCCGTCCTTCATGAGTTTCATGCCCTTTTCAAAGTCCTTTAATGGAAACCGGTGGGTAATTACGGGAGTCGGGTCTACAAGCCCTGCAGACAAGAGACGTGAGGTCTTGTACCACGTGGAAAATATCTTTCGACCGGTAATTCCATAAATGCGGATTTTCTTGAAAATAACCTCCTTGTTCAGATCGATATTGACACGCCTCTCATAAATACCCAAAATGGAAATCCTCCCTCCCGGCGTAATGGCCTTTAAGCCTTGATTCAGCGCCTGATTATTGCCTGAAAATTCCAGGACAACGTCAACTCCGTTATTTTTTGTGGCTTCCAGGACAATTTGTGTAACATCCTGCCTTCTGGGATTGACGGCGATATGTGCCCCCATCTTTTTGCTGATAGCCAGCCGGTAGTTATTGGGATCGGAGACGATGATCAACGAGGCGCCGCATGCTTTAGCAATGCCGGTAGCAAAGAGTCCAATCGGCCCTGCGCCAAGAATCAAAACCGTTTTTGCCGATATATCTTCTGCAAGCACGGTATCGACGGCATTTCCAAAGGGTTCCTGGATGGTTGCCCATTCATCGGGAATTTTTGGGTCATTTTTCCACAGGACGTGTTCAGGCAGGACAAAAAATTCGGCAAAGGTGCCGTCATGGTCAACACCCAACAATTTAAAATTCCTGCAGACCTCTGCGTATCCGTTATTACACTGGTAGCAGTACCCGCAGGTCAGATGGCTTTCGGCAGAAACACAGTCGCCGACCATTACCCGGGTTACTTCGTCGCCAATCTTTGCAACGTTTCCCACAAACTCATGACCGATGATACGGGGCGGTGTGAAGCGATGCTGAGCCCAGCGTGTCCAGTCAAAGATGTGCACA
>MHXP01000153.1:0-1455 GCA_001824485.1 Planctomycetes bacterium GWA2_39_15
AGTGAGAGATCTCTGGAAAAGATTGCGAATGCCCTCGGAATTCAGATATTGGGACTCTTTGAAGAAAAGACAAAAGAAGAACCAGCTATCGTGGCTAAGCAAGCCTTATTATACGGCAAAAGAAGGTGTATCTACGACACGATACTCAGCTTGTTAGAGAAAGTTCCTGCGCCAGTAATCAACCATTACAAAATACTTCTCGAAGCAGAGGTAGAAATAAGAAATAAAGGCCCCGTAGAGTCAAAGAAAAAATAGTAATTTATGTTTGAATTTTGCATTTCAAGTCAGAAAGTCCCCTCTTGGGAGGGGATTTAGGGGTGGGTAAGCCGGTAATTCGTAAAATATTCGTTATTCAATACACGGTTAAATTGATCCGTCATTTTAAGTTAGCGCTTATGGGGACCCACCCCTAACCCCTCCCAAGAGGGGAATAATTCGTGCCATTATAAAATATGTGGATTTAAGTTAAACACGGACAAACTTCGTCTGTCCGTGCCACCCCAAAACCCGCTTAAATAAAATGAAAATTCCTATACAATGAACTTATACAGCTACCCCGATTATTGAATCGCTCTAATGCACCTGTCACATATTGTTGGATGGTCTTTGTGTGGGGTCATGGGGGCACACCTTGATTAGTGATTAATTTATTGACAATAAAAGCAATTTTACTATCTTGTCTGCCATGACAAGACCACTACGAATTGAATTTGACTAAAGAATCGCTCTTCGTGTTTTTATGTTGGTATTGTTATTAACCCGCATGGTATTTGTTAAGCTACTTTTTCCTTTCGAGTTCTTATATTTTCGAATCTTTTCCAGATAATTCATTCAAAAAATCCCGCATCTTCTTTTTAAAATCTAACAAAATACAATATAAATATTTCTAAACGCATTTGACAAATTTAAAGTAAAATTGACTAGCCTTTGTCTATATGATATATTGGCTACGCAATAATTCATACCATTGATAACGTTTGAAACTACAGGACACAGATACATGAAGCAAAGTACTTGATGCATACTCCCGCATCTATATCCTGTGGTTAAGTTTTGACAATACTCAATATTCTAAAAGGAGGCGTGAGAAACGATGGAAGGGAAAAATTATATTAATGGGGCATTTGTCGGTAGCGCTTCCGGCGGAAGATTTGAAAGCAGGAATCCTGCTAATATTGATGAGGTTTTAGGAACGTTCCCACTTTCCTCAGAAAGTGATGTAAATAACGCCGTCCAAGCCGCACAGACGGCTTACGATGGCTGGAGGCATTTATCCAGAATCAAACGCGGTGAGTACTTTGATGAATTTGTTCAGCTATTAAAAAAAGATAGAGAAGAATTATCCCGATTGGTGACGAAAGAATGCGGAAAGGGCATTATCGAGGGCCGTGCCGATGTGACAGAAGGCATCCATATGGTGCAATACGTATTTGGTACGGTACGGATGCCTCACGG
>MHXP01000153.1:1579-5707 GCA_001824485.1 Planctomycetes bacterium GWA2_39_15
TAGTAAAACATCCAGATACACAAGTTGTATTATTTGTCGGTTCTAACGATGTAGGTTCAGAAATAAAGAAGATCGCAGCCGGATTTCCTAACAAGATGTGTGCCTGTGAGATGGGTGGTAAAAATGCACTGATTGTCCTTGATGATGCCAACCTGGATATTGCAGTAAATGCCGCTATTATTAGCGCTTTTAAGACGTCCGGGCAGCGATGCACCTCTGCAAGCCGATTAATTATACACGAAAAGGTGTTGGCTGGGTTTGAAAAAAGATTTGTTGAGATAACAAAAAGAATACAGATTGGTAATCCTTTGGATGAGGGCGTATTCATGGGTCCTGTAATCAACCAGCAGGCAACGGAAAAGATTACACGATATAATGATTTAGCCAAAAAAGAAGGGGCAAAGGTGCTATTGGATGGTGAAAGGCTTACAGGTGAGCGATATAAAAAGGGCTATTTTATGTCGCCTTTTGTGTATCGCATGCAAAACAACTCGAATAGCCATGTACTCCATGAGGAAGTTTTTGGACCACACGTTGCAATTATACCAGTAAAAAATATTGATGAGGCTATAGAGGTGCATAATGACACAGAATACGGACTTGCCTGCGCAGTGATTACTGAAGATTATCGGAAGGCACGGAGGATACGAGATGATTGTGAATATGGACTTGGTTATGTAAATTTACCTACTATTGGAGCTGAGGTGCATTTGCCATTTGGGGGAGTAAAAAAGAGTGGTACTGGCTTACCATCAGCCAGTACACTGATTGACGTGGTAACACATCGTACGGCATGGACGGTTAATCATGCAATGGAAATCAAAATGGCTCAGGGATTGACCGTGAAATTTTAAATCTATCTAAATGGTAGACAACGAGGTTTTACCTCGTTGATTCAATGGACATAAAGTCCGTTGCCTACCTAGCGCAGCCGAGATGTATACGCTGCCAGTTTGAAATTTTAAGCATTAATTACTTATAATGCCAATACACATAGATTACGGCTTTATAAAAAAAGTATCCAGGGAATGGCGATGGGGAATCGTCGCTATGTATACTTTGGCGATGTATGCTTTTTTACCATTTGGACCGAGGTTCTGGAGATTTGTATTATCTCAATGGGGTAATAGTATTAATTATCTTGGTTTAATTTTCGTATGTATATTGGGCGCTTATTTTTTACTTTATTTAATCTTTCAAAAACAGGCAAAAAAAATCTCTGTCTATTTTGCCTTCTTTTTAATATCC
Source organism: Planctomycetes bacterium GWA2_39_15 (assembly GCA_001824485.1). Taxonomy (GTDB): domain Bacteria; phylum Planctomycetota; class Brocadiia; order Brocadiales; family Brocadiaceae; genus 2-12-FULL-39-13. The sequence goes on from MHXP01000153.1 coordinate 2,828, forward strand.
ATCACCTGCCTTGCCATTTTAAAGTATATGTGCATCAGTGGGGCAGAAAGGTTTCACTTGCTGTTATATGGGATATTAAGCTGTGTTATTTTTTGGGCATTAAAATTAGACATAAAAAATAACAAAATATATGTTTTCGCAACTATTTTGGTATTTTTGCTGGGTACGATAGATGAATTTATTCAAGGCGCTTTACCCATGCGTGTTTTTGATGTCAGGGACATCTTTATGAATTGGCTCTCCAGCGGGATGGGAGAGTTATTTATTATTTTTGTGTTAAGGCCGGACATTCACAATTAGAGATGCGTACACTTAGAAAATCAGTTATCATTGGGTACGTTCTAATGCTTTTACTCGTTTTTAATACAAAGGCAGAGGCAAAGGAAGGCTTGCCAAATATACTACTTTTCACAATTGATGCCTGCCGTCCCGACCATTTTAGCTGCTACGGCTATAGCCGCAACACAACTCCAAACATTGACAAACTCGCAAAAGAAGGAGCGCTATTTACTAATGCCTTCAGCCAATCAGCATGGACAACCCCAGGTATGATTTCTATATTTACATCGCTATATCCTCCAACCCATGACGTCGATGCAAAAGGTAAGACCCTAAAAGACAACGTTTTGACCTTGCCCAAGGTTTTGAAAGGAAATGGGTACACAGTGCCTGTGTTGCCAAAGTTTGTTGATATTTCCAATTACTGGCATCTGGGCTTTGATGTGGTTGATAAAGAGCAGTTTCAGGGTGCAGAAGGAGAAGACTTACTAAAGCTATTGGAGGTATATAAAGATAAAAGATTTTTTATATGGTATCATCATCATGTGTTACATTTACCTTATAATCCGCCCAATCCTTACGATGAAATTTTCAGGAAAGACATTGTAAATGGGACATCAACCGATTCGGCAGCTATTTCAATTGTCAAAAGGCAAAGTATCATAAAAAATGGTTCTGTTAATTTTAACGATATGGATAAAAAGGTCGCTGTAGCGCTTTATGATGGGCAACTGAGACAGTTAGACGACTATATAGGACAATTAATGAAAAAGATGGAAGAATGGGGTATGTTAGACAACACATTAGTTTTTATAACTTCGGACCATGGAGAAGAATTGTTTGAACATGGTTTTATTGGACATGCATCCACATCATTAAATGCAAAATTATATGATGAGATTATTCACATACCCTTGATAATCTGGTGGCCTAAAAAACTGAAGCACAAAAAAGTAGATGAATTGGTACAACAAATAGATATTATGCCAACTACCCTTGATTTGCTTGATCTGCCAACTCCAACAGGAATGCAAGGACGTTCATTATTACCATTAATACAAGATGCGTCCAATGATAAAACATGTTCCTCGATTGTAAATTTTGAACAGAGAACAATCTTTTGTGAGACAATACTTGGGGGGTTTCAGAGCACAAAAGAACTGGAGCAGACCAAACTCCGTTGCGTAAGGACGAAAGAGTGGAAGCTCATTTATACAAACGGATTAAATGGCGATAAATACGAATTGTACGATTTAAGGAACGACCCTAAGGAAGAAAAAAATGTTGTGGAGAAAAATCCTGAAATTGTAAAGGAATTAAAGGAAAAACTCTTCCGGTGGATTGAAGCCGCAAACCAAAAATGAAGCATATTGCCATTTGTAAATTCTTTATTTAATTTATTATCCCATCCTCTACTTTGGGATAAATATCGTCTATTGCCTTCTGAATCTCAATAGTCTTTCTAATTGCTGTGACGATATTGCAGTATTGTTTTATGTCGTCAAGCGATAGTTTCTTGTCCTTTCTGTCTTTCAGCCATTTTTCGCAAACCTGATAACCGCCAATTTGATACTCAAACACTTCTGACTCTACACCCTCAAAATATTGGTCTTTGTTTACAAATAATCTTGTGGGTTCATATCTCAATTTCTCGATGGTATTGTCACCTTTACCCTGAAATTTAGCTATGGGTGTATCGATCTCTGGGGATTTCAGCAGGTGCAAATCAACAAGTCTTTTCCCACAATCACCCATTTTAATGAATAATTTATAGTCCTTCGTAAATGGTATTCTGGGAAAATCGATCTTTAGGAATTCTGCGTATTTTGTGCGATAGGTATTTGAATAGAGGACGGCGTAAATGTAAAAGAAGATTTGTTCGGGAGGAGGCGCTTTCTTATAATTCTGTGTCAGTTGTTCGATTATTGTGGCAGACAAGTTCGGCTTCCTTGTCCAATAATCTGTCTTTGGCTCAAAAAGCATTAAATTACGAAGTGAAGGCCGTTTTTCATGGATACTCTTTTCTGGATATATGTAAAGTGGGAAAGTATAAGTTTGGTATGCATAAAAATTTGTATCTAATATATTTTTAGAAACCATAACTTGTGTTAGCTTATCTGGTATTGGCTTTCTCATTAATACCAAACCCAAATTATCCTCAAAAAAATGTTGCATTACTTCATATCGATCCCTGTCAATTAATTCTGGCCTGTAACAAATAAATCTATTATCAAACGGGCGATAGGAGTATGGAATAATAGATTTCCCCCAATCTTCTTTTTTTACCTTATCCCTTGCTTCTTTTAGTTTAAAATCATGTGTATCCTTTAAATCCAATCCCTGCCTGACTACTTCATTGGGCAAATTACCGGTAAATGTTAACATCTTTTGCTTGATTTCATCTTTTGTAAACCCTATGACGAAATGGTCACGATGGGTTTTTACGCCGCTTGATGATCGGATAAATATTTCATGGATACCCCAGAATTTGTCATAACTCGCCTGATGCGAAAAGTCTTTTTTCACAAAGAAATAGTACGGTTTGTTGGGCTTCAGCTTTTCCCATTTTGTTGATTTAATGTCGTGTGTATCCAAATAGTT
>MHXP01000154.1 GCA_001824485.1 Planctomycetes bacterium GWA2_39_15
TTCGGACTATACAAAGAGTCGAATGCCATTGAACAGGCTATTATGGCCGTACTGGAAGATGGCTATAGGACTGGTGATATTGCCTCTGCAACAACACCAAAGGATAAAATACTTTCAACATCAGGCATGGGAAATAAAGTGGCAGAATATTTAAACAAAATATAATAGGACGGACACGTGCGACGTGGCCAATAAAACTAAATCGGTTGTATAAATGTTTGGGTTAGGGTCACAAACCAGAACCCGCAAAGTGCTCCAGGTTAAAAAGGATTTCTATCTCCCGTTTTCTCCCCCGTACTTTTATGTGCTCTCCCCGTAAGACCGATGACAATGAGGTGCGCCGCTGCTGCGCATCTAACAATAATTTATACCCAGCGAAAGGTCTCTTTTTTTGTGACACAGCCAAATCCCTGCTTGGTATCTCTTGATCTGTTTCCGAAACAAGTATCGACTCGCTTGGATAACCACGGTATAAAGAATCCAATAAATCCCTCACCCTAGCCCTTAATCAAGAGGGATTTTTTAAGTAAGAGGGGTGAAATAGCTGGAAATGCCCGATTCTATTGGTTAGAATAGTAGTAGTAAGAAATCACAATAACCAAAGAAAGGTGCATATGCCATACCATGAATCGGGCCACGTTTTGAATATAGCGTACAATATCCTTGCGGGTGGAATGAGGGTATGGATATATCGCACAAGGGGATATGGGGATATGCGCCGCTTATCGTATCGTTGGCAAACACCAGGGAGCTATCGGATGGTTGTGCTGAAGAAGAACCTGAGTGTGGAAAGGGGAGAGAGGGTATTGTTTGACGACATTCGATACTTTTTTTACATAACGACCCTGAGGGGAAGAACGGCCGGGGAAGTGGTTGAGTTGGCGAATGGACGATGTGACCAGGAGAATGTGATAGAGCAGTTGAAGAATGGGGTGAATGCGATGAGGATGCCGGTAAGGGATTTGGAAAGTAACTGGGCATACATGGTAATGGCAGCGCTGGCGTGGAATCTGAAGGCATGGTTTGGATTGTTGATGCCGAATGTGGGGAGATGGTACGCCCAGATGTGATGATTTTCAGCGTATTTGAAGCTCAAAAACAATTTTTTCTTTATGAATTACTCGCTGTGTTAAATTTCTCCCAATAAACTACCCTAAAACAAGTTTATGATTGTAAAAAATACCTTTCGTATGTCAAAAAAGGATGCTGTTGGCATCTGCTTAAAAATCCTCGCTTGTTTTAGGCTTAGTTACGCGCGCCAATAGCGACTCAATTGTAGTCCGTCACTGGAACGTTCCGTCTCGAATTTCGCGCAAGCCGCTTCTGTTGTGGGTTTCAGATGCCTTGTCCTGAACGATGATGATGGTTTGATTCTCAATTCTTCCTCTCACTTAGTATTATATAACTCATGCCAACTATCACCCGTCTCACGATCAAAGGGCATACTTATTACTACGCCGTTCAATCCAGGCGGATCAACGGCAAACCTCGCTTGACCATGCAAAAATACCTTGGATCGGCCGACGACATCGTCTCTGCGGTCGACCTGCATCGCACTCCAGGAGAGCCCCAAAAGATCCGCGTGTTTACTTTGGGTGGGGTTGCCGCCGCTTGGGCCATGTCCCAGCGCCTGCGCGTAGCTGAGATCATCGATCAACATCTGGCCAAAAGGGACCAGGGACTTTCCATCGGCCAATACCCTGCCCTGGCAGCTATCAATCGGTGCACGGCACCCAAAAGCAAGCGCTCCTTCGCCGAGTGGTATGCCAGCACTTCTCTGGCACGACTCTGCCCGGTACCAACCCAACTGCTGACCAGATAGCGTTTCGGGGACCACATGCAACGAGTCGACCTGCGCATCGTGGGCGTGGCATTACTGGTCAGCATGGACTTCCATGTGCCGCTGTTTCACCACACCTATTCCGGCAACACTCACGATAGCAAGACCTTTGCCTCGGTCACGGAAGAACTGGTCGCACGGTACCGTTTACTCGAGCAGCATTGCCAGGACATCACGCTTGTCTTCGATAAGGGCAACAACTCGACCGAAAACCTCACCGCCATCGCAGCGTCGCCGTTTCACTTTGTCGAATCTACTTCTATGATTGAATACTGTGGCACTCCTCATATCGAAAGAGTGGAGAAACGGCGAAAACAAACTATATCTAAAGAAGGAGATTTATGATGTCTACTCGACAATTTATGTTTTTTCGGCGAGTTGAACCATTGCAAAAATTTCCAGGGATAAGCAAGTCAACAATGTTTATAGACCCTTTTTCCTTGCAAGATTTTTTGTGAGTTGATAATATAAAATTTTATAAATTGCGATGTACGTTTTGAAATTAAAATACTCTTTGGTTCTGGCATGTCCAGGTTAGGAGCATGAATGGCTGAAAAGACTGTAACACAGAGGATCGACCTAAATGAATTAAAATCCGGTGGTTTCATAAAACAGACCCAGAAGGACCTTTTTACTGTCAGATTAAAAGTTCCCGGTGGAAGGATTACACCAGAAAAGCTAACGAAGGTTGCAGAAGTTGCGAAGAAATATGGCAGAATGGGATACTGTCATTTGAGTTTCAGGCAGTCGGTAGAAATTATTGGTGTACATATTGATGATTTTGATGCCGTAGTGAAAGAGTTGGCTACAGTAGGGCAAAAGGTTGCATCCTGTGGTCCAAGAGTTAGAGTACCTACGGCATGCGGAGGCTGTGAGTATAACCCTAATGGAATTATGGATGCGCAATCCAAGGCGTTGGAGGTTGATGAGAAGCACTTTGGCACACCCTGCCATCATAAGTTTAAGATGAGTTTTTCAGGTTGTCCGATTGATTGTGCAAGGACAAGGGAGATGGACTTGGGATTTCAGGGCGTGGTATATCCAGTCTGGAGCAAAGATTTATGCACCGGATGTACTTTATGTGCTAAGGCCTGCATGGAGGGCGCAATCGTTTCTGACAAAGAAGGGAGGCCTATGTTTGATGAATCTAAATGTGTGTATTGCGGTGATTGTATCAGGGCGTGTCCAACGGATGCCTGGAAGGACAAGAAGAAGGGGTGGTTGGTGCGTACCGGTGGAAAACATGGAAGGCATCCGCGCGAGGCAGATCAGGTGGCTAATTTCCTGCCAGATAATAAGGTTAACGATTTTATTTCTGCAACCCTGAAATGGTACAAAGAGAACGGAAGGCCGAAGGAAAGAATCGGTACGGTAATAGACCGTGTAGGTTTGGACAAATTTAAAAAAGAAGTTGCAAGTGCATTTACAAAGTCCTAATGAAAAACAAAAAGAAATTCGTCATATTTGCCCATAGCGGTACGTACGATAAACTTTATCAAATCGTTACTCTGGCGATTACTGCAGCGTCGATGGGAAGGGAAACGTACATTTTCCTTTTTTTCTGGGCGTTGAGAAGATTTGTGAATGACGAGTTTGATGTCAAAAAATTATCCGATGAATTTGGCGAAGAGGGTGGTCGATTGTCAAAACGTATGCAGGATATTAATCCCGTTTCTCTCAAAGAGATACTTAATGAAGTAAGAAGGATGGGGAATTTAAAGGTCTATGCATGTACGGCCGCTGTGAAATTAATGGAGTTGGAAGAAGCTAAAGTGAAATCCAGGGTAGATGATATCCTCGGATTAACAACTCTTTTAGAAATAGCCGATGGCGCAGAAACACAGTTATTTATATAATGGACAAAAGGTAGAGTCGTGGCAGGTACGGTAACAAAAAATTCGAAGCACATATCAAAGCGGATCTCCAAAAGCTCAATTTCTGATAGGATTGGGAATACCCCCCTTTTAAGGATTAATAGAATTACAAACCTGTTAATGGATAGGGGTGTGGAAATATATGCCAAGGCAGAGTGGTTCAATCCAGGTGGCTCTGTTAAGGACCGTCCTGCGTTGAGGATGATAGAAGACGCTGAAAAATCGGGAAGATTAAACCGAGACAAAATTATTATAGATTCCACGTCTGGGAATACAGGTATCGCCTATGCGCTTATTGGCGCCTCGAAGGGATACAAAGTAACCTTGGTAATGCCTCAAAACGTTAGTGAGGAACGGAAGAGGATTGTCCTCGTCTTTGGAGCAAAGATTGTGTTTACTGATCCATTATTGGGTTCGGATGGTGCTATGATAGAGGCGAAGAGGCTTGTAAACGAAGATCCTTCAAAGTATTTTTATGCCGATCAGTACAATAACCCTTCAAATTGGAAGGCGCATTACGAAACTACCGGAGTGGAGATATGGGAACAAACGGGAGGCGAGATAACCCATTTTATTGCATGTTTGGGGACAAGCGGTACCCTCATGGGAACAGGTCGGCGACTGAAGGAATATAATCCTGAAATTCAGGTGATTTCGGTCGAGCCGGCTACTTCAATTCACGGATTGGAAGGCATGAAGCACATGGCTACTTCGATTGTTCCTGGTATATATGACGACCATTTTCCGGATAGAAAAATGATGGTGGAAACGGAAGATGCCTATGCAGCCGTCAAGCGCCTTGCCGCCGAGGAGGGGTTTTTTGTTGGATATTCTTCAGGTGCGGCATTAGTGGCATCAATGAAAGTGGCGAATGAAATTGACAGAGGTTTGATTGTCACGATCTTTCCTGACAGGGGCGATCGCTATTTGAGTACAAGTTTTTGGGCAGGTGTATAATAATAAGGTTTGTTAGAATATTTGGGAGTCAGGTTTTGCTAAGCATTGATAATGATACGTTTCGTTTTATAAAGGATCTGGTAAAAAAGAGTTATCCCTATGAATGTTGTGGGCTTTTAATTGGTACGAATACATCAGAAAAAAAGGTGATTGAAGTCCGTCCTGTGCAAAATAAGAATGCAGAAAGAACTCACGACAGATATGAAATAGAAGGTAAAGAGTTTGTAAAGATTGATAAGGAAGCATCTAAAAAAGGGTTTCAAATCATAGGCATATACCACTCCCATCCAGACCATCCTGCGATTCCCTCTGCTTACGATACAGAACATGCATGGGTCGGGTATTCTTATATGATTGCTGCCGTGGAGAAGGGAGAACCGATCGATATCAGATCCTGGATCTTTAACGAAGAAAAGAAGCAATTCGAAGAAGAAGAAATAAAATTATGCTAAAGAGATTGTTGTAATGTCTCATCCTGTTTCTTTGATTCAGCAACAGTATGGTTTGGATACAGCGATTTTAAGACATTATACGCCAAGGCGACCATAAGGACATGATTGACATAGGCTTCAAACTGTTCTCAACCCTTATTTCTCAGGCTCT
>MHXP01000155.1 GCA_001824485.1 Planctomycetes bacterium GWA2_39_15
TGCAAAAAACAACCCTTCTTCCAGTTTAGACTTGTTTTCCTCAACCGATAATGGTGTATCAAGCTCTCCCTCTTGGTCACCACAGTAATATCGAACCGTCTTTTGTGGAGAAAAGCCTGTCCTCTCATAATAATTCAGGAAGCCTAGTCCAATGGCTACTGTCATGATGGATAGAAAAAAGGTGAAGAAAATCTTATTGCTGATTGGGAGCGACCACATGCCACCTGACATTGTTTTCTCCTTCAATATTGGTTTTTTTAAATTTATTTTCGAAGCCGTTTGTCATATCAATCATTATTCCGCCATCTTTCTCATAGGCAATCAAGGCATCGGCATTTGGAATTTTCTTGATAAGTTTCAAACCCTTTTCAGGACCTAAAACAAAGGCACTTGTGGACAATGCATCCACCTCTGTACCTGTGGGAGCAACAATAGTTACTGCAATTATACCATTAACAGGCATTCCTGTCTTTGGGTTTATGATGTGAGAGTAACGTTTCCCCTTGATTTCAAAAAATCGTTCATAATCTCCTGATGTAGCCGTAGCCTCATTCTTAAGCTCTAAATAGCCAAGTATTTCATCCTTGTTTCTTGGGTGTTGTACACCAATCTTCCACGTATTTTTACCAGCCGACGCACCTAATACATATATATTTCCACCGAGGTTGACACATGCATTGTCTATACCAAAATTTTTGATAATTTCCAATGCTTTGTCTACGGCATATCCCTTTCCAATAGCGCCCAGATCAATCTGAGTCTGAGTATTCTTTAAAAAAACGGTACTCGGCTTTTTCGGATCGACACTTTTGCTTATTACGATGTTCTTATAGGAAACTGCCGGCAAAAGCCTGTCTATTTCTTTATTGGGTGGAATGTGTCCTTTTTCATCAAAAAACCCCCAAAGTGCAACAAAAGGAGATATAGTAATGTCAAATGCACCATCGCTCAATTCGCTGTAATATTGCGATTTCTCAATTACATCGAGGAGTTCTGCACCGCATGGAACTGGCGCTTTTACCGCATTTCTGTTTAGCCTTGATAGCTCGCTATCCTTTTTGTAATTGCTCATAATGCGATCCATGCGTCCCATTTCATCCAATGCACCTTCAATTGCCTTGCCAGCAGTCTTTTCATCGTTAGAATAAACTGTTACTTCGGCAAAGGTACCCATAATCATGCGTGTTTGTTTCAGCAGTTTTACTTCTGATAATCCCCCACTTTCTCCCTTTAATGAAGGTGGAGTTTCATTATTCTTTGCGTTTTGGGATTTGTTTATTTCCTCAATGGGTTTATCTTTTGCCGATGTAACGGCATTACCACTTACTACCTTGAGATCGCTTACATTTCTTTTGCCGCTGAGGTAATATTCGTCAACGACAGCGAGTACCTTTCTGACACCTGCGCACATACATTGCACGGACATGGTAGCCCCGGTAATATTGATGATATCTTTATTGATCCTGATTGGATTTTTAAAGGATTTCCCCATGAACTGATAGAGAAAACGTTTTTTAGCAATCTCTCCGCCGCGGCTCTCACGGTAAACCAGGACAGCCACATTACTAATTTTGCCATCCGTGCCCACGCCCACAACAAAGGTAAAAGGGTGGAATTTACCGATCTCTTCCGTAATAATTGCATATCCCTGTAAAATACCTTTCTTCTTTCCGATATACACCCGAAATCCATCCTCGTACGACCTTCTGCTGAGCAGTTTCTCAAGGCTGCTTTTTTCTTCTGGGGACATAACAAATTCATCTGTTAGAATCTCGTCACATTCAGGAAAGACAAGGGAAAGCGCCTGTTCTTCTGTCAGGTAAGCCTGGAGTTGGAAATTGTCTGCAGGCTCTGTCTCTGTTTGAGCCTTTACCGTATTTGAAATGAATAAAACCGATAAAAGTGATAAAGAAAGTAATATGAGTATTACGAAGAATCGCCTTGCTGTCATAACATCCCTTTAAAATCAGCGTAGAGGGCAAAAAGTTTTTATATCTGCAAACATGTAGGGGCGAACGGCCGTTCGCCCCTACATGTTATATATAAAATTTGTTTTTTGAGACTTTTTGACAACTATACGAGATAAAATCTTATAGACTGTGGTGTATATTTATCCAATGTTCATGAGCTACCGAGGATGTTTTCTAATCTTTCCAAAAACTCCTGTTCTATAGTACCATCTGACACGACTCTGGTCCAGCGATATGCCTGACTACCTCCCGGTGCCTTTGTTTCTATCTGTGCGTTTATAGAAACATAGGTTTTACTCTGTTCACTTGTTACTCTAATAATTAGACGATAGCGTTCCTGCCATTGCCCTTCCAGTAATATCCCAGTGGTTTTTGTTTTTGACCATCCCTTAACCCAATGAGTTCTTAAAATCCCTTTTTCCATGTCCTTTACTTCCATTGGAATTCCTTCAGCCGCTTGAATTGCTGCATCCCAGACGGGTTTTGCATCTTTGTCAAAATAACTGGAAACGGCTGTCATGTTTCTATGCCCCCAATTACTTGTTGCGCAACCAGTAAGGATGGCAATAAATAGGGCTATAATTAACAACGTCATGCTAACGGAATATCCAGTATGTGACAATCTTTTCCTGTTCATAACTTAAAAATATTAGCAGAAAGAATCTTCTTTTACAAACACTTTGTTCAGTCTTTGGAGACAATTATCCCATGGTTAAAGTTAATCATATTAATTTTCTTGAATGCATTAATTCCTCATGTGTATCCCTTTCTTGAAATTGTTTTTTCAGTTAATTCAAGGGAATTTGCAATCCCTTTTTCACGAACTGTCTCTGTGAATCCTTCATTTTTTGATAAATAGACGCCCATGATCTCTTCGCATACACAATTGGAATCCCTTTATTCTCTGCAAATTTCTTTATCTTGTACGCAAGGTTATGATTCACAAAATCGTACAGCACAATTATAAAGTCCATTGTCTCTGGAATCCCGTCACGAATCTTTTGACCACTCCTTCCTGTTAAGTGTCGAACTTCATTTACCCCAATTTTATCAAGTTCCTTTGGAATACTACCCAAATGATCACCACCCACAATAAGTGCAGACATTTTATGCCCTCCTATGCAATTAAGATTTAATCTTAAATATAAAGTAAAAATAAATGACAAAAAAAATAATACTCCAGCATTAGTTGTATTTAACCTTATCCAAAATTACAGGATGCCATTGAATAGATATATTTTTTTGACCGTTTCTGTCTTTTTTTCCTCCATCCCATACCGCTATATTAAAATATGTTTTTCCGCCAGGAACGAACTGTATATCATCATGGTCTTTTGTAATTAACAAACGATACATAATTACAGTCCATACACCATCCTTGTATTTACTGAATCCGTTTACATCCTGCTGGTCTTGCGTGGTAAGAGTACCAAAACCTTCTGCATTTAAATCTTCAACCGTTCTTCCTCTTCTTGACTCGGAAAGCAGGTTATGGGCGGCTATTCCACCCGATAAATGTTCTATACTCGTCATCAATTCCTGGTAATCGTGTGGGTTATAAGGATTCGAATAAAAATCATCGTACATATTTGGGTATCGCTTCTCCATATCTTCTAACCCATCCTTAGCAAACAAATCTACCTCCCAGTCTGCCTTCCAGTGCCAAAGGTTTACAGGTTTTTCTCTATCCCCCATTCTTGGACTAAAATGTTCCGATGGTGTTATTTCAACCTCACCTAACGGAAACATCAGAGCGACTGCATCCCTGAACTCTTGAACAGCAATTGTCCTGGCATTCCTTGTCGGATCATTCCAGGAAATTTGGAAATAGATCACACTCCCGTCATGAACCGCTTTTACCTCGGCATTCTTAACAGAACCACCACCGTAGGGAAATGCCTTGTCCTGTTTCTGGAGCGTGATTTTAACTCCATTTGCGTTTTTAAATGCATCCTTTAGTGACTCCACATCCATGTGAGAAGGCTTCTTAATTTGTACGTACCTTACAATCAATACCTCCTTTGCTGGTGTAAATTCCTCTTCGCTCATCCCTTTAATCCCTGGCGCTGTCTCTTCGGCTGCATGTAACGAAGTGCTAAGAAAAACACAGGTTAGGAGGACTACACCATGCCTTTTTAACAACAGATAATACCTTTTCATTTCTCTTTCGTCCTTTAAAACACTACTTGATTTATACCTTTGGAAAATGGTTTTTAAAGCCATTTTTTAAACGTCTTATTTACTTATCCTTGATCTGGCTGGGCTGATTAAAAGTCAACAGTTTCCTTATAATCCTATTTTCACACCCATCTGGTAGGTTTCGTCGTCAACCCCCGATGGGGCATTTCCGTCTGCAAAGGCTGCCCCAACAGTAAATTTTACGTTAGCCCTGATGAGGACAGTAATGTCCGCGCTGTAGGTGCTAAAGCTGTCGATGTCCCCAACATCGTAAGAAGGGTTCATGTTCTCAAAGCGGACGGCGGGAATAACCCATGGCAAAGCCACCCACCTGAGCTCTGCAGTATAAAGGTCTGCATCAAAGTTGTCGCCGCTTTCACCTCCGATAGTCACATCACTACTGGTATTATCTCTGAAATAGGTAGCTGCCCCAAAGAGGTTGAAATTCCACCAGGAGTATTCGGCCTCTGCGCCATATCGCCAGAAATTGTTCCCACTGGGATGCCACGTTGCTTCGACACCCGGCTCATTGAAGAATCCCGCATTCCCTCTGTAAAAGAAGCCAGAAAGAGTTAAGGAATTATCCTGCCAGTTTTCAGTGGGTTTATCGGATTCCTCTACTTTACCACCGCCTAGCACTCCCATCCCACCTATCTTATAGGAGACGCGGGCGTAATAGTCCTTGCTATTATTCATATCAAATGTACTGTCACCTTCAGGAATGGAGTCCGCTAAGCCATCGGGATCAAAAGCATCACCTGACCGCTCACCATTTACTACTCCAGCCGCCCACATGAGGCCTCCGTTCCCCTTTGGCCCATTCATACCACCAAAGAATTCCACCCCATTCTGAAAAGGAAAGAAGGCAGTGAAATTGGACGCAGGTGGGGTAGACCAAGTACTAAAGAGGTACCGGGTTGTACCAATAATGGATAGATGCTGAGATCTAGGTGTTGCACGGGGTTCAAATCTCCCGACTTCGACGTTAAATAGTCCTTTTTTATCAAAAAGCGTTGGACTATAGACAAAAAACAGACGTTCCACATGTGTTTCACTTCCTACGGCTGATCCCTCGTTCTCATATAATGGTGCAGCTCCAAACCATGACAAACTCTCTCCTAACGTTCCGCCCATTAATAATTCTAACGCCCCAATACCATCAAAAGCTGTTTTACCGCTATCGTTCTTTGGGTTAACAAAAAAATTTGATTCAATCATTAAGGCTACGGGAGGTACGGGAGTTATCGTAGAGGGCCATACAGCTTTGGGAAAGACCCTCTTCCATGCCTCTCCACCGAAAGCTACAGGGGTCTCCTTTACGTATACCTCATCATCTTCTGGAAATCTATAACCGTTGTCTTTAAACGCCTTACCAAAGGGGTTGAGACCTGGGAAAGTTGCCCAGTGGCAGGTGGGGCAAGACGTCTGGTATTTCCTGGCGAAGACTGGAATGGCATTGGCGCTCTTCGACAGAAATATCGCAGGTACAAGTATAAAGCTCATGAGTACAAACCCTATAAGAAGTTTCATCTTTTTCTCCTTTACTGAGACTCAGTCTTAATTATTTAATAAAAAATTTTTACAATAAATTTGAAATCCAAAATAATAGGTGTGGTTATCTATATAAATAGTTTCTTAAAGAATAGGAATAGATAGTGCTATCGGTGAAATAGCGACCTACTTGCTTCCACTCCCGGAAACACCCCCCACTCCCGCTACCCCTTTGTCCAAAGATCCATCTTTAGAAAGATGTCCTGGGCAGATAGCGGATAATTAAAACTCTTACCTTTTAATAAAATTACACTTCTTCTATTTGAAATCAACAATTCGTCACCCATCATCCTGCATACATTATCAACAAGGTCATTATTCTTCGAAATAAAGCGACGTCCCCGAGATCGAATCGGTAACCCTTGTATTCATTCGTAGTACATAGCCCACCTAACTTGGGCTCTTTTTTTCAATCACTGTAACATCGTATCCAAATTTAGATAATTTCAAGGCAGCGGATAGACCACAAGGTCCACCGCCAAGCAGAAGTATCTTTTTTTCTTCCACGCTTAATTACTCCACTGATTCAAAAACATCCATACCTCCCCTACATATCGAAGCTTGTAGGGGCACTAAATTTTGTGCCCCTACGAACTTGTTGGGGGGTGGTAATTTTGAAAATCCTTAAACATTAAAAATAGGTTGCCACAGAGAATAAAAATGCATTATTTGCTATATCTTGCATGTCTCTGTCTTCCATATTAATCTGATAATCTAATTTAAAAACAGTATCCTCTGTATAACGATAGTTAAGACCTGGTGTTATACGGTTTCTTAACCAATGAGCATTTTCACCATTATCATCTAATCCAGCAGTTTCTACCTGATCCCATCTTAGAACACCAGTAAATGTTGAATTCTCTGTAAATATTTTTGGCGCCAATGTTCTTAATCCGGAAGGCATAAAGTGATAGCGGGCTTCTAAATAATACCCCCACATATCATCTGTAATACCCGCATCCTCAGCAAGATCGTCCGTTTCTAAAAAGGCATACGCTCCTTCGCCTACCAGTTCAAAAGGACCCTTTTGATAAGCAAAATCAAATGCAGGAATGGTCAGTTGATTTTCATTGTCTTCATCATACCTGCTTGTATAAGCAGAGCCTCCAAATTCCAACCCTATAAACGGACTAAAGGCAACACGCCCTACAACGCCTGGATTTTGATTGTAATCGTCAAACGGAAAAGCATTCCTAGTTTCTCTCAACCCTTTGTTTAATTCAAAGCCGGAATTCCCTTCTGCATCAAGCCCATGGAATACACCGTTGGTAATATATATTTCATAATCAAGCTTGCTTAATTCTGATGGGTAAAGACTCCCAAAAAAGCCCATTCCCATGTCGCTGAGTGTAGTAGGAATAATGTATTGATTTACCAGCGGACGTTCTGTAAGGTCTTGTAACGGCGAATCATGAACAAGGTTAAACTTTCCAAGCGGTGTCAGAAGAATACCGCCCCTCCAATTTAACCAATCTGTTATTAAAAAATCTATCGTAGCAAACTCAAGTTTTACCTCTCCGTCGTTTTCGCCTGATATACCACCATGTTCGAATTCTATTTCAGCCGCAAGCTTTACACGGTCTGAAATATCTGAAAATATGAACGGTATAAACCTTGTCTGGTCAAAACCGTTTTTACTGTCTTCTTCAGATGCCCTGAATTGAAAGTCCATGTAACCGCCGACATAGGTATTTCTGCCGAATCTTCTTGCAAAAGGTTTTGTATACTGATCTCTAAAGGCGGGGGCGAGCTTTTTCTCTTCAGCTTCCGCAGTCTTCTTGGCAAAATAGAATTCTTCGGTTTCAGCAGGCGTTTCACCCGAAACGGTCAGTACCTCTTTTTTCTGAACTTCTTCTTTCAGTGATGCAATTTCTTTGTCTTTTTGAACATCCTTTTCAGCTTGTTGCTGAACATCCTCTTTTATTGATGCAATCTCCTTTTCTTTTTGAACATCCTTTTCAATCTGCTGCTTCAGTAAGTTTTTTAATTCAGCCAATTCCTTTTCAAGTATTTCTACCTTCATTTCTAATGGCTTCGTTTCTGAAGACTGCGCAAAGGCATCAACAACAAAAAAAGACATGACCAAAGGTATTACAACTAAAACAAAGTACCTCATAATAAGTTCCCCTCCCTTAATAAAATATAATGAGACTCATTCTCAACAAGTAGATAATCTTAATAAAAATCAAAAAAATGTCAAGAATATTTTTAGAAATATTTTTAATAATCTACGCAGGCTTTATTTAATGGAATGGTGCTCTGTTTTGAGATTGGCATTTGTGCGTAAAATAAATCTTACGCAAAGGACTTTGCCAACAAAGTTATGACTCGCTATGAATATAAAATTTTCATTGTATGGCAACAGGCAGAACTATAGAATTACATTATCAATTAGCCGTGTTTTACCAATTCTAACAGCCAGGGCCACAACATCACCTTTGCGTACTCTTGGTACGGCTGCAAGCGTCTCAGGGTTGACTATTGAAATATAATCAATCCTGGCTGTTTTGCAATTATTAATAACTTTTTCCATTTCCAGCAAAATTTCTTCTGCCTTTTTAATACCAGCATTCACCATTGATTGCGCCTTTACCAGCGAGCTGTATAAACAAAGGGCGTCTTTCTTTTCTGTTTCGTTGAGGTAGGCATTTCTGGAACTCAAAGCTAACCCTTCATTATCCCTAATTGTCGGGAGTATTTTTATATTAACATCTAAATTTAAATCAGAAACAATTCTCTTAATAACGACTGTTTGTTGGAAGTCTTTTTGCCCAAAGTAAGCAATATCAGGTTTTACCAGATTAAATAATTTCAGCACAACCACAGCAACACCTCTGAAATGACCCGGACGTGATTTGCCGCACAGCTTGTCTTCAAGATGTCTAGGTATTACCGAAGTGCAAAAATCATCTGGATACATCTCCGCTGGGATTGGATTAAATACTATATCCACTCCTTCACTGGAAAGGAGTTCACAATCTTTATCAAATACTCTTGGATATTGTCTAAAATCTTCATTTTTTCCAAATTGTAAGGGATTTATGAAAATACTTACAAACACCTGATCATTTTCCTTTTTTGCCTGCCTTACCAGGCTCAGGTGCCCTTCATGCAAAGCACCCATTGTGGGAACAAAACCAATAGTTAATTGGTTTTGTTTTAAAGTTTGGATTTTATTTTTAATGTCACTTATGGAAGTAATTACCTGTAGCAATATATATCTCCTGTCTTTTTTAATGTGAAATTAAACCAATAATATAATAATTTATATGCTCTGAACAACTGATTTTTACACTTGCCTTAAAAGAAGTCCATTGTTAAGATAAATTTTCTTTGCGATATTCTTCAACTTGATTAATAAATATAAATTACTGCTTGTCAGGAATACAGCCAATGCCAACAATGGAAATTTTTGAACGCGATAGTGTTTTATTAACTCTCGAGTTACGTTTGCTTTCAATCATTATTTTACTTTATGGCTTAAGCTGCGCAACACATATTCTCCAGATAATAGTCAGCATGTTTCGCAGGCATTTTGTCGTGGGTAATATTGCAACATACATACTTTATGCGGCTGCAGCTGCACACACAGCTTTGATTGTAATCAGGGGTATTGCAGAAGGAAAGCCTCCGTTTCAGAGTAAATACGAATGCCTGTCGTGGTTTGCATGGACTAACGTTTTAACTTATATTTACGTACAAAAAAAGTGGCCTCGAGTACACTTTCCAGGCATATTTGTTTCAATGCTTTCTATTGCAGCATTGTTTATTGCAACAAATAAATACGACCCTGTAGTCACCCCGGTTTCGCCGGCGCTTCAAAGTGACTGGTATGAATGGCATGTCATTATAGCCTTTCTTTCTTATGCAGTATTCGTGGTTAGTTGTTCTATGGAACTATCCTATTTATTTATAAGGCTCTTCAATCTTATAGAAAACTCGGTTATTATTGGCATTAATAAAGGTTTTAACACACAAATTCGCAAAAGAGATTATTTAGATTACGGCATTCCTGCTGAAGCATTAAATTCATTCCGACAAATGTCTTTTAAATTAGTGCTTGCTGGGTTTCCTTTACTTACATTTGGTATCGTTTCTGGCGCAGCGTGGGCTGACAATGCATGGGGTAGATACTGGTCATGGGACCCTTTTGAGATATTATCATTGATTACATGGACAGCCTTTGCAATGTATTTGCATGCCATGTCACTCCCTTCATGGAGAAGGGTTGGTGGTTCCGTATTCAATGTGCTTGGGTTTTTCTGCATGTTGTTAACCTTTATGGGATCCGGCTGGCTTACCCGACTGTTTGGCTTATATAGCATGCATGCATATTAATCCTTTCTGATTGTAAAAATATTATTATGAATAAATCCAATTCCCTGTACAGAATATTTTCATCAACAAAAACGGCCGTCATCTTATTTATTATTCTTTTGGTTTTTTACCTCATTGGCAGCGTTTTGCCTTATAAAGGAAATTGCAATAATATAACCGCAACAGGTACCTTGCTTAAGATCATTAAAAATCTCGATCTTCTCAACGTATATTCTGGCCCGTGGTTTTTAATCCTATCCGCAGTATTTTTTGCCAATTTGATTGTTTGTACCTACCATCGGCTTGTACACATTTTAAAGGAAAGCCAACCAGTTCGACTATCCACTGCGTTCTTTTCAAATCAAAGTAACATTGTAAAAATGACTTTAAACGGCAATTTTACTGAAATTTCTGAAAAAACAGAATCCTTCTTCCGCAGACGTTTTTACAGGAGAAAACCTTCTGTCGTAGTTGGAGACAATATACATGGTAACGTTTTTGTAAACGGGCTTTTTAATCCATCGTGGACATCTGTATTTTACCATTTTTCCATCGTTCTAACACTAATTGGTTGTACTATTACGTTTTTATTTGCGTTTGAAGGTGAAGTAACCATATTTCCTGACAAACCCTCAGAAGTGGCTCTTATCTCAAAAGATACTAATTGGAATAAGTGTGTTAATTCCGTGCGCAGTTGGTTTGGAAAAACAGAGCCTGCTCAAAAAGAATGGATTGTGCCAGATGACAAAAAACTTGTACTTTCACTAAAAGAATTCGGGATTAAATACACACCCAGACCCAAACTAAAAGACTACCCACGTTCCGGATTTATACCGCGAATGAATCAAATATGGAATATTCAAAAACCTTCAACCAGCGACACCGATGAAGAGAAAATATTCTCTTCATGGTTATTTAAATTGATAGGCAACATAGCAAAGACTTTATTGGATACAAAAGGAACTCACACACTTTCTGTTTTTTCCACGGAAGACACCTTTTTCCCTATAGGATATACAAGCCGTTTGGCATTAAAAGAACATGATAGTTCCGAAAGAGAAATTGATATAGAAGTAAATAGCCCCTTGCGCCAACGTGGAATAACCTTATATCAAAGTGCTTACGATTATAAGTTTGACCTTTTTATCAACGATGCAAAGGTAGATATAAAAGAAGATGGAAAATTTACTGTTTCCGGAATAGACGGAACATTTGAAAAAGGGGAAATTATAAAAGGAATTTTTTATGACAGGAACGGTAATACTTCTGAAATTAAGCCATTCGTTAAGCTCTATTACACGCCCAGTGTATCTGACAAAAAACTGCCATCAAAAAAAGAAGACCTAGTCCATTTTGAAGATGGTCAAGTAAAAGAGGCAAAAGGTGTAAAAATCGCTGTAAAAAATATAACTGCTGGAACTGTCTTAAGCTACCGTCATGACCCTGGTTTGAGGCTATTGTGGATTGCAGCGCCCATGTTCTTTTTTGGTATGCTATACAGGGCATGGGGAAGATGGTACACAGTGTATTATCTTATAGAAAAGGCATGCCAAAATGTGAATCTGTATTTACGCATACAAAAGAAGGGTATATGGGCAGACGAAAATCGCATAATTAAAAACTTATCAAAAAGACTAGCGCTCTAAAAACCTATCTCCATAGAATGCCGATTATAACACTAACAAATAACGATAATTACGAATTATCTTTACGTTTCAATAATTTGTAAATATTTTTAAAACGCGATATAACGCTTTAGAGTCGAAGGTGATTTCAGGGTTTTTTCTCCTAATGCGGCTTAATTTTTAGAAGAATCAAAAACGATCGCAAAATATTATTCAATTTATAAGGTCTTTGTTTACAAGTATATAAAATATATTTTTATCAATCTTTCGTACAAGTTTGCAAAAGCTATTTTCCGTGATATAATTATAATGGAGTTGGGGATGTTTAAATAGGGTTTAACGTTCCCTAAGGTGTTAAATAAATGAGTTAGAGAAGCACCTGTAATAAGTATCAGTAATAGCAACCATCCCCAATTCCAATGAGTTCTTTGAAAATATCAGTAGCGACAAAAAGGTCACACGTAGGGCGTTGAGCCTGTGGTTCGCTACTGTTTATATGGTATAAACCTTATGAAACTTTTAGGTAATATGAGGGGGGTGGTGTTAAGGTATGAGGAGTTTGGGTAATAGCCTGATATAATAGATAAATTATATCAGGCTATTTTTATTTATACCTATATGAAAATTGGCTGGATTCAAATTAAAACTATATCTTTTGAGTTCATAATGCGTTCACAGTAGTGGCATTGCAATTTTATAGGATTTTTATTAACTACGTGCAACTTAGCCTCTATCTTGTGATGATTGCTTACACAATTAGGGTTAAAACATTTAACTATACCTTCAATAAGCTCCGGAACTGCAACTTTAAATTTTTTAACAACTTCGTAATCCTTAATAATGTTAACCGTTGCGTTAGGTGCAATAAGTGCAATTTTATTTACCTCTTTTTGATCAATAATTTTCCCACCAATTTTTATAATTCCTTTTTTACCTAAAAACTTACTTGTTAAATTCATACCCACAAGAACCACCTGTTCTTCATTCTGGATGTTTAAAATATCGGCAACTTTAAGAGTGCTTTTACTGTCAATATGATCAATTACCGACCCATCTTTAATTGCAGAAA
The DNA here is from genome assembly GCA_001824485.1 of Planctomycetes bacterium GWA2_39_15. Classification (GTDB taxonomy): domain Bacteria; phylum Planctomycetota; class Brocadiia; order Brocadiales; family Brocadiaceae; genus 2-12-FULL-39-13. The sequence goes on from MHXP01000155.1 coordinate 12,711, forward strand.
CATCTAAAACTTTCATTCTAAAGTCCCTAAAACAGCTGCCAATATAGCTTTCCTGACAGGTATACCATTGCGTGCCTGATGAAAATACACAGCAAAATCCGTTTTATCTAAACTTTCATCCATCTCGTCTACACGCGGTAAAGGGTGCAATATCTTTAAATCATCCTTAATTCCTATTTCCTCAAGCATTGTTTTACTCAACCTGTATACCCCACGAACCTTTTCAAACTCAACAGGGTCTGCAAAGCGTTCCTTTTGTATCCTCGTACAATAAATCACATCTAGTTTTTTACTTATGCCAAGTAATGATTCGTTTTCATGACATTTTACCTTTCTGTCTTTGAGTTCCTCTATACAGTCACTTGGCATTCGCAGGCTGGGTGGTGAAATAAAGAACATCTCAGCGCCAAAATACGATAAGGCATAAGCAAGAGAATGGACTGTCCTGCCGTACTTCAAATCGCCCAAAAATCCAATAGTTAGTCCTTCCAGTGTTCCCTTTGTTTTCTGGATGGTATAAAGATCTAAAAATGTTTGAGTCGGATGTTGATTTGCGCCATCACCTGCATTAATCACAGGTACCTCAACAACATCTGCTGCTAATTGTGCAGAACCCTCGAGATAATGCCTCAAAACTATGATATCACAATATCCTTCGATAATCCTGACAGAATCACTTAACGATTCGCCTTTTGCAATAGATGTGATACCTGATTCTGCAAAGCCAATTACCGTCCCCCCTAATCGCTTCATGGCAGACTCGAAGCTTAGCCTTGTCCTTGTTGAAGGTTCAAAGAATAATGAAGCAAGTACCTTCCCATTCAGTATATCCATTGGGACTGCTTGCTCCATTCGGGTTGCAAAATTAAGGATATACAACAGCTCTTCTTTATTAAAGTGCCTAATAGAAATAATATCTCTTTGTTTAAAGCTCACCATTATTTCCACCGAATATTACACGAAAATATTTGTTTAAATTTGCGGAATAATCTTATCAGAGCTTTTTAAACATTACAAGTAAAATTAAACTAACACAAGATACAAGATTATTCCTTTCTGTAGTTTACAAATTATATTGAAATAAGGAACTTCATCAGTTATAGTAAATTTCCATTATGTGAGCGACTTAAACACCTTATGAGTTTATCAGAACATGGGAAATAAACAACTATGAAATCTTTCAATGTAGGCGTTATAGGTATGGGTACAGTTGGTACGGGAGTTGTGAAAATTCTTCTTGAAAAGGACTCTCCCCTCCTTGAAAAACTCAACTGTGTACCTGTCTTAAAAGGCATTGCAGACTGTAACCCTGATGTAAAAAGCAAGCTGAAACTGCCATTAGATATTTTCTTTACAAACAATGCAAAGGCACTTATAAATAATCCAGACATCCAGGTTATCGTTGAGCTTATCGGAGGTGTAAATCCTGCAAAGGAGATAATCATGGCCGCTCTTGAAAAAGGTAAGGATGTTGTAACTGCAAATAAAATGCTTTTAGCTCTTCATGGATCAGAACTCTTTAGCAAGGCACGACAGCACGGAAAGAGTATTTCCTTTGAGGCAAGCGTAGGAGGCGGCATCCCAATTATAGCTGCACTGAGGGATGGTTTTATCGCAAATAAGATAGAATCCATTTTTGGTATTGTAAACGGCACAACAAATTACATTTTAACTAAAATGACCAAAGAAAACGTAAAATACAGCGATGCCCTTGCAGAAGCCCAAAGAATGGGTTATGCCGAAAAAGACCCCACGATGGATGTGGAGGGCATAGATTCCTCACACAAACTTGCCATTTTAGCAAGAATCGGTTTTGGAATAGATTTTGATTACAAATATATCTACCACGAAGGAATCAGTGCAGTTGACCTGTCAGACATTTGGTATGCACACGAACTGGGATACACATTAAAACTTCTAGCGATTGCAAAAAAGACAGGAAACAATATTGAACTGCGTGTACACCCAACGCTACTTCCACACGATCATCCACTCTCTTCTGTAAATGGCGTATTCAATGCTATCTGCGTTAACGGAAATGCCGTGGGAGAAACAATGCTTTATGGTAAAGGAGCGGGGCAAATGCCAACAGCCAGCGCTGTAGTTGCGGACCTCGTGGATGTTGCACTTGGGCGGGCAGGTATCACGTTCAATGCTATGAAAACATTTTCCGGGCATAGCGAGCATGTTCCAATAGCCGACATCCAACAGATAAAAACACGCTATTATTTAAGGTTTTCTGTTGTGGATAAACCAGGCGTACTCGCAAAAATATCAGGTATTCTTGGAAATTATGAGATTAGCATTGCATCAGTTATACAGCATAAGTCCAGGGATAATGGCAATGTTCCTTTAGTAATGATGACCCATATTGCAGAAGAAGGCAACCTTAAAAAGGCACTTGCCGAGATTAAACGACTCGATATAATAAAAGATCACACAAAATTCTTACGTGTAGAAGAATAGGTATAATTGCGAATCCCTGTGTATTTTAAGCAACTAAATACAAGATGCAAATTGTAAAGTGAAAATTTAAGGAATTTTTTTATCTTAAATTTTAAAGTTTATATTTTTCCATTTTCAACTCAGCTCAAAATTTTACAAAATTCTAAGCTGATTTGAATAGGAGATATGGAGATATAATGAAATACTGTATCATCATTCCCGATGGCATGGCAGATTATCCCATAGAGAAACTTAGCGGAAGGACGCCAATTGAAACTGCCCGTACCCCTAACCTTGATTTTCTAGCACAAAATGGTCAGCTCGGCACTGTTCGAACTATACCAAGCGGTTTTCCTCCAGGCAGTGACGTAGCCAATCTAACTATAGTCGGTTACAGTCCAAAGGAATACTATTCAGGACGTGCACCACTGGAAGCCGCCAGTATAGGCATCAAACTAAACGATAATGATTGGGCATTTCGTTGCAATCTTATCACTGCCAGCGAAGACACGCTTGAGGATTTTTGTGCAGGTCATATAAAAACAGACGAAGCAGATGTCTTTATTAAACTACTGAACGAAAAATTGGGAAATGACGCTATTCAGTTTTACTCGGGTAAAAGCTATCGGCATATCATGGTATATAAAGGCACACAGAAGATGGATGCCAAATGTTTTCCACCCCACGACATCGTGGGGCAGTCAATTCAGAAGCATCTTCCCAAAGGGAATGGAAGTGAAATCCTTATTGACCTCATGAGTCGTTCCCGTACTATTCTCTCCAACCATGATATTAACAAGGTTCGTATAGACCTGCAGGAAAACCCCGCCAATATGATATGGCTATGGGGACAGGGTCACCGTCCCAAAATGCCCTCATTTAAAGAGCGGTTTAATCTTACAGGCGCTGTTATTACTGCAGTGGATTTGATTAAGGGTATAGCATGCTATCTCGGATGGGACATCATAGATGTGCCTGGAGTCACAGGCTATCTTGATACCAATTACGTCAATAAAGGTCAATATGCTATACAGGCATTAGAGAATCATGATGTCGTGCTGGTACATATAGAGGCGCCTGACGAGGCTGGTCACGAGGGTAAATTGCATGAAAAGATAACGGCAATTGAACAAGTAGATAGCAAGATAATAGGACCTATACTTACTTCAAAAAACAAATTCAGAGATCTGCGTATATTGGTCATTCCAGACCATTATACGCCAATTGTTAAACGAACCCATACCCCGGAAGCTGTTCCTTTTGTGGCTTATGGCACTGGTATAGAAAAAGGCATAGGGCTTCCATATACTGAGGCTAATGCCAATACCTCAGGCTTGCACATAAAGGAAGGACACCACTTAATTGAACACCTTATTTCGGGTTCTTTTAGATGAAACAAATATTTCTACTCATTTCAACCCACTATGGAGTTGTCCAAAAAGTCCAACCAATAAACTAAGCAATACTATAATGTTCCAGGACAACGTCTCAACAGCCTTTTATTTACAATTGGAAACTAATGTTCACTAGAATTTTATTGCATTCCAAATATTAAATTTTTACAGTAAAGAAATGATTAATCAATATATTCGGCACTTTAAAATTTTTTTACTCCTCGCAGTAATATCACATATATGCGTTAATGTCTATGCAAGGGAAGAAATAAAACGTGAACGGCCTGGCAATCTTTTTAGTCCCTCAAAAATACCATTACTTGAAGACGCTGGACGTGATACATGGCAAAAACCAGAAGAAATTTTAAATGCACTCGATATTAAAAAAGGGCAGGTCGTTGCAGATATTGGTGCAGGGTCAGGATACCTTACAGTAAAACTATCAGAACGTGTTGAAGTTGACGGAACTGTTTACGCTGTTGATGTTCAGCAGGAAATGTTAGATTACATCAACAAGCGATTAAGCAATAAAGAGGGAAAAAACGTAAAACTTGTCCTGGGTAACATGGATGACCCCAAACTTCCTACAGGAAGTCTGGATACCGCTATTCTATTAAGTACCTACCATGAAATAGCGCATCCAGTTGATTTTATCAAAAAAGTTAAATTAGCTTTAAAACCTCAGGGGAAACTGGCTATCTTAGAGTTTAGCGACGAAAGTCCTATCGGCCCTCCCTTGCAAGTCCGTCTCCCAGAGGATTTGATTATAAGTGAACTAAAGCAAGCAGGTTTTACATTATCACAAAGACATATATTCCTCTTTCCATACCAGTACTTCTTGATCTTTACCCCCTCCCGCTAATGAATAATGTTAAAATTTAAATGAAAATATATTTCACCACAAAGTTTAAAAATAATCTCTATTGTAAATTAAACTTTTAAGGAGAAAAATACCATGAAATTATTAAGTCAAAAGACCATATCATTTTATCTAACTTGCCTTGGTATCATGTTCATGAGTTCCTGTGCACAAACCCCTTCTTATGAGGAAGGAATAAAAATCATTGTAACTCCTCACAAGTTGAGCGTCTGCTCAGGCTCTGAAGACAAAATATTCGTTAAGTTACTAGACAAGCAGGGTGGACCGCTCTTTGGCGTGAAAATCAATGCCACAAGCACATCTTCAACTGTCGCAACAATTATGCCAGAAGCACTAACTGATGCCGCTGGTAAGGCAATGTTTACAGTAAAGGGTATTTCTCCCGGTACTACCGGTATCGTTTTTTCTGTTGCCGGGCAAAAAGCCACAATGGAAGTCATTTTTATAGAACATTAATTAGTCCTTTAGCTACTTTCTTCTGTCACGAAGTTACGAATGACACTTATGATGAGAATGATTTATTTAATGCCTTTGCGATTTTGTGCACAAGCTTTATTCAATTAAAACGCCTAAACATTAAATTTGATAAGTATTATGATAAACATAACAACGTCATTCTTTCTTACACTAATATGTATTTACACACTGACTGTTAGTCAGGCCTTTGCAGGGAATAGCATAAGTACAGACATTAACTGTAAATTACAAAAAGCAAAGGAGTTTTATAATCAAAGAGAAAATAGTGAAAATCTCAAGTTAGCCATAGAAGAATATAAAAATATTTTAAAACAAATGCCTCAAGGCAAAGAAATCTATAATAAAAACTGTGCAGAAATACTAATCGAACTCTCCAAATGTTGTTTTAAATTAGCAGAGTATCACGTAAAGGACAATAACGAAAAGGCATTATGGTTTGAAACAGGCGAGAAGTATGGAAGAGAAGCAATATCATTAGACTCAAATAATGTGGGAGGATATTATTGGATGGTACAGAACATTGGTGAACACGGTTGCATTAGCAAGTTATACTTCTTAAATAAAAAAAATGATTTTGAAGAAGCCATTAAAAAGGCTAGGTTGTTAGACAATCACAATAAGCCTTATGACTATTCTGGTGTTTATAGAACGTTGGCAGCATATTACACACCACGCTTCATGTGGGGAGACTTAGACAAGGCATTGGAATATGCAAAAAAGATGGAAGATAGCCCCAGATACCTTATTAATCTATCGGTACTGGCAGATCTCTATTGGAAGGTGGACAGGGAAAGGGCGAAAGAGTATGCAAAATGTGTGATGAATGCTGATCTTTCCAAATTTCCGGAAACCCAATTTGAAAACTCAATCGTCCAAAAAGATACAGCCAAAAAGTGGAGAAAACTATTGGAGTAAACCCTAACGAGATGATTCCGCAGACTACTTAAAATTTGTATCTGTGAAATGCGTACATTTACTCTATAACGGAAAATTGAAAACCACTTAAAACATCTGATTTTAAAGCTCGATTGCATACCTTTGCTTTATGAATATGGAGTAATGATATAAACAGAAAGAAAAATATTAACTTTATTTTAAGATCAACCCAAATCTACCTTCTTAAAAACTCTCAAAAGGATTGAAGATAGTGACAAATTATATCTATTTATATTTTCCGAAGGTTAAAAATCTTGACAATCATTACTTATCATGTTATTTTTGCTAAAAACAATATGAGTAAATAATATTCAGCAATTAACACAAATAAGAAAAAATTATACATATCTTTTTCGCGCATATTCGTAAGAGAATCTATTCCTGACATAGCCTCTATGCAAATATATTGCTGAAAGACTCAGAAGTTATGGAATTTATGATGGAACATTTTTACAATTGAATTTTTAGGTGGGGCTGTGGCGCAGTTGGGAGCGCGTTTGAATGGCATTCAAAAGGTCAGGGGTTCGAATCCCCTCAGCTCCACCAATAAAATCAAGGAATATGGGCTTCGATACATTTCTGTTTTACTAAAATGAAGCCAAATTGTGACCCGTCTTTAAAAACTAATTCCTTCCCCTGAATTTCCAGAATAACTTAGGATATATCACACATCACCTTAATTTCTCGCAACTAACTGCCTTGATTATTCTATAATATTACACTTGAGAACTATCCAACTTAAAAAACTCTTGCTTTACATACTTATATATTGGTATTCTTTAATGCTGCAAAAACTTCATTTAATAATAAACTGCTTAAATTTAAAATACAACCATACATATTTATAATTTCCATGGAGATTACTCTACATATCTTTTCCCTGCTATAATTCCTTTTGCAGAATTACAGGTACTATCTAAATATCAAGAGATTACATATTCGATTCTTTTAATGAGTTTTTGAATTTGCTCAATCAAGAATTCCGCATCACCTTATTTTTTATCATGCTGTAAAAACAAAACTTTCAATGTGTAGAATTTAATTCTTTAAAAACGCAGGCAATGAAAAATACTTTTAATAACATAACCAAATATTGTGATAAATTAATTGTAGCTTTATTACTAGCGACTGTTGTTATCCCCCCGCTTTTCTTTGACATCCGTCTTTTCAGCGTCTTTGATCTTAGCAAGTTAACTGCCTTATATTTCCTAACAGTAGCAATTTTGGTTGTATGGACAGTTATGCTGGCTTTTAAACAGGATTTCAAATTTTTTCATACTCCACTAGATATTCCCATTCTTGCCTTCATATTTATATTTATAATCTCAACAGCCACATCTATAAATCCCATCATGAGTTTTTTTGGCACTTATAAGCGTTTTGAGGGCTTGGTGCCCACATTGTGCTATGTATTTATTTTTTATACGACAATAAATTTTATAAATACAAGAAAGAAGGTTTATTTAGTAATAATTTCAATTGTAGGCGGCGCGGTTGTTTCGTCTTTTTATGGAATTATGCAACACCTGGGATTTGATATGTTTCAGTGGAGCAGTTTTGAGGCAAGGCGCGTGTTTG
>MHXP01000156.1 GCA_001824485.1 Planctomycetes bacterium GWA2_39_15
TCGCAGGGCACCCAATCCAAAGGATATTGAATTTCAAACGGCTGAGATAGTAATTCCCAATCCCCAATATAAAGACAAGCTTCCACTTTCATTCAGGGACGGACTGTTTGGAGAAAAAGAGATTGATAAGCAGAGGATGAACCGCCTTATCTGGGGCGACAATCTCCTTGCCATGCAGGCATTGCTTTCACAAGGGTACGAAGGCAAGATAAACCTTATCTACATTGATCCACCCTTTGATTCCAAGGCTGATTATTCCCACAAGATGGTTATTGAAGGTAATGAGTTTACAAAAGAACCGTCTATCATCGAACGTCTTGCCTACAAGGATACATGGGCAGGCGGCACGGATTCATACCTTGATATGCTCTATCCAAGATTACAGCTGATGAAAAGACTGTTAGCTGATAATGGGAGTATTTATGTACATTTGGATTGGCATGTTGGGCATTATATGAAACTTATATTGGATGAGGTTTTTGGATTGGAAAATTTCAGGAATGAAATCATTTGGAAACGGAAAGGTGGTAGTGCTAATCCACAAAACAGGCTTGGGGTTGTTACAGATTCGATTTTTTGGTATTCAAAAACGGAAAAAATCAACTTTAATCAACAATATATATTAGAATCAAATGAAGTCAAAGAATATATAGAAGAGCGATTTAACAATATGGATGAAAAAGGCAGAAGATTTATGAAGTCTCCTATCGTAAGCCCAAACCCACGGGCTAATCTTATTTATGAATATAAAGGTTACAAACCTCCTAAAAATGGATGGTCTATTTCTCGTGAAATTATGGAACTATGGGATAAGGAAGGTAAGTTATATTTTCCACCAAAAGAACAAGGAGAAAGAATTTACAGGAAAATTTATTTAGACGAGTATATTGGTCAACCAATTCAAAATTTATGGACAGATATATTTGTTATTAACCCAGTAGCGAATGAGAGACTAAATTTCGACACTCAAAAACCCACTGCCCTTCTTGAGCGCATAATCAAAGCCTCTTCTAACGAAGGCGGCATTGTTGCTGATTTCTTCCCAGGATCGGGAACGACATTATCAGTTGCAGAAAGGCTCAATCGCCGCTGGATTGGCTGTGAACTTGGTAAGGTAGGTATTCAGGTTACCCGTGCAAGGCTTGTAGAACAATTAGCAAAGCCCTTTCTTATAGAAAATATTGGCAACTATCAGCGAGAGATGATTTATCTCACGGGCGGTCGTATCTGGGAGATGCAACAATTAATCCTGAAACTCTATGGCGCAACGCCTCGTGATAAACTCAGCGGTCTTGGCATTCGCAAGGCGGAAGATGGGATTGAAGAGCTTGTCTATGTCGGTTATCCAGACAGACCTGTTTCAGCAGGTAAAGCAGAGGAACTAGCACTACAAGCGCAAAAGCTCGACGGCAGGGGATACAAAAGACTGATAATCCTGGGATGGGATTATGAATACAACTATCATCAGGCGCTAGATGCCCGCATGAAATCTGTAGGGGCGCATGGCAATGCGCCCAAAATTGAAATCATTTCCCGTGATATCCCACCCGATATTTACGACTATCTGAAAAAGGCAAAGACTGAAGAAGATATTGAGGCTCTTTCAGACAAGGTTAAATTCTATGAGAGACCGTACTTGAAGATGGATACTCCAAAAATAAAAGACTTGAAAGACAGCAAAGTCGAGGTTACCCTATCCGTAAAACGTTACGTATTGATGGATATCCCAATAAGCCAGACGACAAAGAAGGGGCAGGAAGATTACTCAGCGTTAATGAAAATAGCAAAAGACAACTTTGCCGTTTTGATTGATTACTGGGCAATTGATTGGGACTACGACGGCTTTACCTTCAAGAGCCAATGGCAGGCATTTCGAGGTAACGGCAAGAAGGCAAAAACAGTTGTTACAGAGGCAAAAGAGGTAATGGAAAAGAAAAAACGAACCATTGCGGTAAGGGTGGTTGATATATTTGGGAATGATGCAGGAGTTGTGATGGAGATTATATGTCATGACAGAAGTTAATATTTCAGAAATAAAAAATCGGGAAGAAATGATTCGATTGTTAGATGGATATTCCATAGAACGTAAAGAAGAATTAGACCAAAAAAAGATAAAAAAAGGCTTGGTAAAATCGTATTTATTAGAGACCGTTGATGGGTTCCAAGATACTAAAAAAACTCTTTCAGATATCCTGACTCCGTTTGCTTCGGAGTTAATACAAATAGATGAGGGATTATACAAGGTTTTAAATAAGAATTCAGGAAAATATATGGGTTTCCTTGAGTCTTTTTGGGAAGGACGTTATTTAGCCTTTTATAGTCTTGAACTTAGTAAAAATATAGATAAGTTGGTAAAAGATTTAGTATTGTTAAGTCCACAACTCGATCATGTGTGGCTAAGTGGATGGACATTCAATATCCTTTGGGAAAAGGTAAAAGAATTATCTAACCCTAATAGGTTTACTCGCATTGTATTTGAACACGAAAGTATTTTTGAAATAGATTCTGATACAGACGAAACAGATGAAGATCAAATATTTGAAGATGAAGAAGAACAACTAATTTTTGAAAGAAGATCGTCCAAAATTGCTCTTGTTGATAAAATTGGGCTTTTAAAAGACAAACTAAACAAATTTCAAGAATTATACTCTCCAATGTATTCTATTACACAACTTCGTTTTCCTTCGCCTATTGCAAGAGGCGGTCACGATTTCTTCCATTTTGGTAAGGCAACAAACAGGAGTGAAAGTTTCAGGGATCATAGAAGTCACGTTCTCTATGTACTTAAAATTTATAGGGAGCTAATTAAAAAAACCCAGGAGATTGTATGGTTCTCATTTGAAAAAGTATCAATTCAGAAAGGTGGAGAATTCCAAAAACTTATTGGCGCCCCCCTTATAGTAAAATTTCGTGAGCCTTTAAACGAAGAAACATTTAATCATTTTATAATTTCAACCTTTGAAAGAGTTAAAAACCGCTTTAGATTATGGGGGAATCCTATTAGATTAGGACCTAAAAAAGTTCATGTTTATGGTGTGGATAAACACCTGTGGCAACCTATTTTTATGGAAATTACAGATAAACATATTATAGCGATTATTCCCAAAGGCACGTGTGGCAATACAGTTCATCGTCTAGTTTCAAATATTCAGATATATTTAGACCCTGCTGCAGAGGTAACTTTAGGCAATAAGTCTTATAGGGAAATTGCCCAAGATTCTTCAAGGGAAATAACATATGAACAATATAAATGACCTTATTGGAGACCACCTTTTCCAATTAAATTTGGTATTATGGTTAACACAGCCTCTACCACAAGGTTTTGCTATACGGCCTATATTCAAAGAATCTGGTTATTTAGTACATTCAATTTCTCAACCTTTAGCATTGCCAATTCCGATAAGAGAAAAGATTCGAGGAAAAAATATAAATGTTCAAGATGGATGTTCACCAGATGTAATCTTAGAAAAAAGCCAAAAAAACTCTTTTTTACTTGTTGAATGCAAGAAGCAATCGTTCGGGACAAACTCTACGACTTCAGAACAAGCGAGAACTCTGTTATTATTAAAAGGTCGGGCTTTAAGTGAAGCGCTTGGATTAGCTTTAGATACAATAGTTGAGAATAAAATTGTTTACTTAACACGTGCTGATCAGAAATCCCAGCTTAATGATACTTGTAAAAGTATGGTAACAGAACTCGAAAATGTTGGATTTACTGTGTGTCCTACTTACTGCTTGGGAATTAAATGTGATTCTACAAATTCAATATATTTGGTTATTGATTCAAATGATACCAATGAATTAGGACTGTTGGAACATGGGGAGATAAAGGTTATTGAGGGCCAACCGGAAACTGATCCGAGACCGTTGTATTTTATTCCCCTAGACCCCTCTGTTGAACAAAATGAATATGGAATAAAAACATTAGAACAACGTTTATTAAGTGAAATTCTCTCATTAATCGGTAGAGCAAAAATTTCCAGTAAAATTCAGTTTGATTGTGAAGAACTTTTAGAAAAGGCTACTTGGGGCATGTATGGAATATGGGGTGATAGGAATGCAAGACTAAATTTAAAGAGAAAAGTTAAAACTTTTCTAAGTGAGAAAATGGTATCTTTGCTTCCAAACAATTTTCAAAAGGAACAGGATAAATTGATTTTAAGCCTTAACTCTTCTCAAGATAAAGAAACAATCCTATCTTCTTTCCAAAAGACAAAAGAGATTGAAGTGTTAAAAGCACCATTACAATTCAAATTATTTGAAAAAAATGAAAATTCTTAAAGTAAAAGTATTTATGATATTTGTGGGGAAATGAAGTATTTGGTAGTATTCAAACTATTAAAGGAGAATTATTGATTATGATACCCATAGAGTATGACATTATCATCTTTAAAGAAGATGAAACTTATGTGGCATATTGCCCGGAACTTGATATTTCAAGTTGTGGAAATTCTATTGAACATTCAAAGGAGATGCTAAAGACTGCTGTAAGGTTATTCCTTGAGGAAGCGGAAAAGATGGGAACACTTGAAGAAATCCTCGAAGAATCAAAATATAAGAAAGACGTGAGTGGAAGATGGCTTCCACCAAAACTTGTCGCAACTGAGTCGGTAAGCATATCGTAAAATGCCGAAAATAAATCCAATACCTGCAAGCAAATTGAGAAAGATTTTTGAAAAAGCAGGATTTAAGTGTGTAAGAATTGAAGGTGATCATTTTGTATATACAAAACAAGGCATTACAAGACCAGTAATTATACCTGATTGGAAAGAAATACCTGTATTTATCATAAAAAATAATATGAGAACAGCAGGAATGACACGTGAGAAATATTTTTCTTTATTGAAAGAAGTATAATGTCTAAAAAGGATAGCCAATCATTCTCTCAGATGTATCTTGCCGATGTCCTTAAAGGTGAGGTTCAGGCATGGGTTGAGCAGGGATGGCATGGGGTTACCCAAACTACCCTTGAACTTTTTCATTACTGGTTCCAGATGGATGAGGACGCGACCGAAAGATTTTATCCATGCCAGCAAAGGGCCATTGAAACCTTAGTTTATTGCCATGAAATCCTTCAGGCAAAAACCCTTCAGGAAGTATTTGAAAGAATAGATCCAGAGTCCCTCCATCAACACCTGCCTTTAAAACAGGAAGTAGAGACAATCCCTTTCCCTAAATATGCCCTCAAAATGGCCACTGGTTCTGGTAAGACATGGGTATTGGCGGCGCTCCTTGTCTGGCAATATTTTAATAAAATTAATGATGAACGTCCAGGCAACTATTCATTCCGGTTTCTTGTGGTAACACCAGGCCGTGAGGTGTTAAACCGAATTCTTGATTCATTTAAGGGAAAACGAGATTTAAAGACAGGTAATAGAAGACCTGAGACTTCAGACTACAAACTTTCCCTCTTTATACCCGATGGGTCACACTGGCGAGAAAGATTTCACCTGGATATCCTTGAACCTGACGATGTAAAGCCTAATACAACACCGCCAGACTCTCCTTTTGTTTTCATAACCAACTGGCAACAGTTCAGGCTTAAATCCTCAATCTCAAGTTTGTGGGATCAATTTACCGGTGCAGATATAGAGGAAATGCCGCGAGGGGAAGTAATAGCCGATTTTTTATCTGAATACCCTGATCTTGTCATAATGAACGATGAAGCACACCACGTTCATGGGAAAAGGTCTGCTACTGGCGCGGAGCTTATCTGGCGGCAATTCATGAATATCTTGCATAACCGGCTAAAAGAAAATCATAAAAATGATATAGGAATGTTTTGTAACTATTCAGCGAAAATATTTTAAATATTATTTGACAGGCATTTTGTACTGAACTTGTAATATTATTTGTTTGGA
>MHXP01000157.1 GCA_001824485.1 Planctomycetes bacterium GWA2_39_15
GTGTCCTTTTTTCTCTTTATCGTGAATGCATCTTGTTGTATCATTACTACTTATTGAATCTTATTATTTCCTTAACTTAACACCTATGCCCTTTAGCCCCCTCCGCGAGGGGGACAGGCGGTTGTCCCCCGCTGGCGGGGGCAGGGGGTGGATTGGGGGCAAGGGGGTTGTGGGTAAATGAACACGGCGAGCTTGAAGTAAAAACAGAACTTGGCCCTGTAAAATTCACAAAACCCATAGCCTATCAGGAGATTAATGGCAAAAGAGTTGAGGTTGCCGTTGAATATAACATTCAAAAGTTGGACTATGAAAGCCAGAGGCCAGAGTCAAGAGGCAAGAAATATGAAGCTGGAAACCAGAAATATACTCACTCAAATCTAAAATCCGCAATCCAAAACTTGTCCTCGACTTCGATCGGGGATCCGCAATTAGAATACGGTTTTAAGGTTGCCTCTTACGACAAATCCCACGACCTCATCATTGACCCCCTTCTTGCATCTACATATTTAGGAGGTTCTAGCACTGATACTATCTATTCAATAACATTAGACTCAAGCGGGAATGTTTATGTAACTGGTAATACTCTATCAGAAGATTTTCCCACCAATAGCGATTATAGTACCTCTGGTGGTGGTAGTTATTCGGATGTCTTTGTATCAAAGCTAGATGGTACTTTAACAACCCTACTTGCATCCACTTATTTGGGTGGTTCTAAAACTGACAGTGGTAATTCAATTGTTGCGGATTTAAAAGGTAATATATATGTAGTTGGTTATACTTTTTCATCTGATTTTCCAACAACTGTATATTCTTTTGATACCTCTTATAATGATTCGTATTTTAGTGATACTTTTATTTTAAAGCTTGATGATGATTTATCAAATCTTCTCGCATCGACATATTTGGGAGGGTCTTCTTATGATAAAGGTTATTCTATAGCTATAGATTTTAGCGAAAATGTATTTATCACTGGCGAGACTTCATCCTCAAACTTTCCAACGACAATAGGTGTTTATAATACTTCTTATGACGGTAGATCCTATACTGATACATTTATATCGAAGTTAAATGGGGATTTGTCAAATCTTCTTGCATCAACATATTTTGGAGGAACTGGTAATGATCAAGGTAATTCTTTAGCAGTAAATTCAAATGGAAATATATATATTGCTGGCTGGACTGCTTCTAAGAACTTCCCAACCACAGACGGTGCTTTTGATACTTCTTCTGGTGTTTATCGTGGTGATACATTTATATCAAAGTTTAGTGGAGATCTGTCTGCTATTATTGCCTCTACTCGTTTAGGGGGGACTTCTAGTGATGTTTTAGGTTCTATATTTATTGATTCGGAGGAAAATATATATGTAGTTGGTTATACTCATTCATCAGATTTTCCTACAACCAGTGACGCTTATGATACTTCTTTTAATAATGAAGGATATGATTCTAACGATGTTTTTATATCTAAGTTAAATGGGGACTTAACAACTCTTCTTGCATCCACATTTTTAGGAGCATCTCGAGATGATTATGGAGAATCTATAATTGAAGACCCAGATGGGAACATATACGTAGTAGGTTATACTTCGTCATCGAATTTTCCTACGACCACTGGTGCCTATGATACTTCTTACAACGACAGTTTTAATTATTTAAGTGAGGATTTAGGCTGCGATGTTTTTGTAACAAAGCTAAATGGGAGTTTAACAGATATTCTTTCATCAACCTATTTAGGATCTTCTAATGATGACCAATGCAATTCTATAGCGATTAATTTGGATGGGAATATCTATGTGGCTGGTTTTACTGCCTCGCAAGACTTTCCAATGGGGAATGATAATTATAATACTTCTTATAATGGCGGTACTTACGATACCTTTGTGTCTAAGTTTGATAGTAATCTTTCTGCAGCCAAAATATCTGGCTTAGACGGTGATTGGAAATTTAAGGAACGCCTCTGTGGTACATTTCGTGGCCAATCGCTAGGTTGCGTGAGCGGAGCGGATTATTATACTATTTCTGGAGATGATATCTATTATGAAAACGATCGTATAGGGAATGTTTATCAAAGCGGTAAAATAATTACTATCGAATTTGATTCAGAATATCTCGTTTCAACAATTGAAGAGATTCTTTCGGAAAGCACGGATTACAATATCTCAATAGAAAAAGTAATTCTATCCTACAAAGGAATGATAAAAAACAATCGGATCACAGGAAAAATAACTGGTAAAGTTACTGCTGATTATGAAGGCGATATTTTTACAATAAAGTATACAGGTAATTTTAAAGCTCGAAAACAATAAAACTATAATCTCATATGACTCGACTTTAAAAAAGAAAGCAAGAGAAGACAATTATCTTAACAAATATTTCCCTTCAACTACTCCTAAAATTTGTCGGCATAAGAAAACAGGGACTAAATGTAATTAAGCCAATCTCAATCGGTTTTAAAGGTAATTACAAAGCTAAACCACCCGCTAAGCGGGTGTGAATAGCAAAAGCTATGCTGCAGTATTTATCACAAATCGTACATTACAGAAAAGAAATTCTATTTATATCAAAACGAACGAAAAAAGAAATGGTGTAAATATCCGTATTTGATTTTAGTAGGTTGTATTTGTTGAGGATTAAAATATCAAATAAAAGGTATTAGAGATTGTTCAAAAAACAGAAACAAAATACAAAGGTGGAAATATTTGCAGAGTTTAAAATCAAAATACTTTCCAACCTCAAAAAAGGTTGAGGTGATACGGCAAAGGCGTACGATAAAAAACAAGATTTAGTCTGAAATAATATATCGTGTATTTGTCATTGAAAAGTTATTCGGTATCCCCTTAAGGGGTGCCAGTAACAATGCCCTTTTAGGGCTAATCAAGCCACCCGCTATGCGGGTGGTACTGACTCCTCTGTTCCTGTGGTTTACAGACAGGCTGAAAATTACAAATTTTGTTGTAAAGCTTGGGAAAGGAAAGGCAATAAGATTTTGAAGAACATATCTTATAATCTATGCACAGTGGCATTCGTTTTAATTATAACTACCGTATGTTGTGCTGAAAACGAATCTTCAAAAAAAGATTACGAAAAACTTAAACGTGAAAATGAAAGATTGAAGGAAGAAATTAAAGAATTAAAATTTGGTGCCGAAAAGCTATATAAAGATGCAGAGTTTTATTATAACAACAAGGAATACGAGAAAGCTAAAAAAGCAATAAATTTGCTTGTTCGCAAACATCCGACTTCATCTCAAGCTGTTTTAGGTAAAAAATTACTTTCTGTCGTAGAGGAAGCATTAAAAACACAAACAGAGCAGGAATCTAAAGATAAAAAATTATCCGAAGCATTGGATGATAAATCTTCTATGGACATTCATACACTACCCCCAATAATGGCAGATATAACAACAACATATGATGAATATGAAAAAATAACATGGTATAGAAGTAAGTTAACTCCGTACTATTTTCTAGGAACAACTGGCATATCAGTATATTTTGCAGTAAATGATGGGAATAAAGTATCAAACTTACGAGTGAGCGTACAATATTATGCTAAGAATTGGTTGTTTATTAAGAAGTATTCTTTTAGCACTAATGGAAAAATTTTTAATTATATTCCATTGGAAGTTAAAAGAGACCATGATAGTAGTATTCAGGAATGGAGTGATGAAGAAGTAAATAAGACTACCTATGAAATTATTAAAGCTATTATTAACTCTAAAACAACTAAAATTAAGTTTAGTGGTGAAAATTACTGTGATGAAAAAGAAATCATTCTTACACACAAAATTGCAATAAAAGATGTATTAGATGCATATAGGAAACTTGGGGGATCGTTATCTTTCTAATAATATTGAGGAATTAAAATTAGGGCCACCTTCATATTTCAACCATTTATTGCCACATAATAGAATATTGAGTAATGAATGTCTGACCCTCTGTTGCTTTCCTATAAAGGTATCTTATCGCTAAATTTTCAATCTAATAATAAAATTTATGGAGTATATAAAATGAGAAATTACATGCACTTATTATTCATAGGAGTATCAATTGCTTCTTTATTGACTGGTTGTGCAGTAAATGTATCTCCTGTACTTAATTCTAGTCTTAGCATGGATGCCTTTGAGAAGATGGGAAAGATCGATGTACAGGACATTAAATTAGCCCTCTATATTGACCCAAAAATTAAGGAATTAAGGATAGAACAAAATGTTCAAAGCGGAAAATTTTCTTTTAATGTGGGGAGAGCTTTTTCTGCGAAGTTAATCAAAGCTTTAGCTTATAATTTCAAGACGATACATTTTATTGAAAGTCCAAATTATACAGGGACAGATACCATAGACGCTGTTATGTATGTCAATTTAGAAGATGTAGATTTGAATTTGAGTTTGAAATCGGGATTAACAACGGTTTCCGCAGAAACTTATACACGACTTTCAATTAGAGCAGAGATTAAAGATTTTGAAGAAAAAAAGACAATATGGGTGGGAACTACTCAAGCGAAGGAATCAGCAACACATCAAGAATTAGGCCCAATGTATTATCAGGAAGCTGGAAGGGGATATGCAATGGCTATAGATAGCACAATTGATAAGGCAATTGGAGACCTTATAAGTGATATGAGTAAATCACAAAATTTAAGTGTGTATATTGATAAATGGGAACAAAAACGAAAAGGAGTTTCTCATGCATCACAGTAAATTGATACTTTCTGTAGCATTGATAACCGTTATTCTATCGGGATGCGCTGCTCCATTAAAGACTGATACCGTATCCTTTAATTCGCCATCATCTTATCAAAATAAGCAAGAAATAGATGGACTACAAATAGCGGTGGTTCCAATAGATTCACTAGAAAAATCAAAGGAGATATTTGGTACAGATTTAAAGGCTGCCAATGTTTTACCGGTTCATTTAATTGTTCAAAATAATGGATCAAAAGAGTTCGAGATTAATCATCAGCAGATTTTTGGTGTTACGTCAGATGGGAAATACACGGTGGCTTACACGTTAAATAAAACTGCTGAACATGTGCGGAAATCATCCATTGGTTCAACCGCGGTTGCTGGGGCTGTTGCTGGAACATTGGCTGGAGCGGCGATAGGTGCAGGCATTGGGGCAGGGGTAGGTTATGCAGGCGGCAATGTCTCTCAAGGAGCAGCAACGGGGGCAATTATTGGAGGAGCTTCTGGTGCTGCCGTTGGTACGGCAGAAGGTTTGTCTGATTCTTTTACTGTTAAATTTAAACAGGAGCTTGCAAATTTGGCATTTGAGGATAGAGTCATTTTCCCTGGCGATATTCAGCAGGGTTTTATTTA
The DNA here is from genome assembly GCA_001824485.1 of Planctomycetes bacterium GWA2_39_15. Lineage (GTDB taxonomy): Bacteria > Planctomycetota > Brocadiia > Brocadiales > Brocadiaceae > 2-12-FULL-39-13. The sequence goes on from MHXP01000157.1 coordinate 5,318, forward strand.
TCTAAAATGGGACCATTACAATAAAATCAGGATGAAAGTTCTCAATATCACAAACAACAAAATTCAGGAGCTAATGTTTGATGTTTCTGTAATGCGTTAACGTTAATATCTACGTCACCAGCTTTGTGATGGGTCTGCTCCGCTTAACCAATCCTACTTGACTGGAGTATTTCAAAAAACTAAACTGTTACCAGAATCTTAACTATATAATTGAAAATTTCTCAAAGTCGAGTTCAATCGGTATGGTCGAACTAGCGAAATAATTGTAAATTTTATTTTTAATTCAGGAGGAAAATAAAGATGGATTGGAGAAATCATATTGTAAGCACACCCGATGTGCTACGGGGTAAGCCTCGGATCAAGGAAACTAGAATCTCAGTTAGTCTTATCCTTGGATATTTAGCAGCAGGTAAGACCTCTGAGGAAATCATAAGAGAATTCCCCGATATTACAAAAGAACAAATTGCTGCCTGTTTGGATTATGCTCGTCAGTTGTCTGAATTTGAGGTCACTGTTTAATGGCTTTAAGATTCTTTGCGGACCACTGCATATCCAATTTTATAATCAAAACACTTCAAGACGCAGGTAACGAAGTATTTAGATTAAGAGATTATATTTCTACAGATTCAGCCGATCAGATTGTAATTTCAAAAGCACAGGAGCTCAATTCTATATTGATTTCATTAAATGGAGATTTTGCAGATATAGTAAGTTATCCTCCTGCAAGCTTTAAAGGTACTATTTCCCTGCAAGTAAAAAATCATCCAGAAGTCATTCCACAGCTTATTACAAGATTGAAAGATTATTTGTGTTCCTATCCTAGTATGAATCATTACAAGGGGAAGTTGTTTGTGGTAGAGGTTCATAGAATTCGAATCCAAGAATAATTAAAAAACATAAAAAGTCTTGAAAATATCCGCCAGAGGTGTTATTCTCTATGAAAATTATTTTAAAAAATCCTTTCTAAAACATTTCATTTCTAAAAGGCTGAAAGTTAGTGGCGGTGTAGCTCAGGTGGTAGAGCAGCGGACTCATAAGCCGCGCGTCGGGGGTTCGAATCCCTCCACCGCTACC